>CAZBFL010000235.1:0-1570 GCA_964491175.1 uncultured bacterium | reverse complement strand
GATACTGGTGGGCGTATCCCGCAAAGCTTTCATCGGCCGGATTACCGGGCTTGAAGTTAACGAAAGATTGGAAGGCACCATTGCCGCGGCAGTAACCGCTTATTTGTCCGGGGGCGTTATCTTCCGGGTGCATGACGTTAAAGAGGTAAAAATAGCCCTGGCAATAGCCGAGGCGATAAAAAATGCGCATCCTGGGAATTGATTACGGCCGCCGCTCCATCGGGCTGGCTATTTCCGATGAAAACGGTTCCCTGTCCCGGGGTCTGGCCGTCATTTCTAAAAATCGCTGGGAAGAGGAATTGCCGCGGATAATCCGGGAGTATCAGGTGCAACTGCTGGTGGTGGGTATGCCTAAAACCCTTGATAACCAGGAGGGTTTCCAGGCCAAAACAATACTCGACTTTATGGAGAAACTGCGGGAAGTCACCGGGTGCGCGGTAACCAGGTGGGACGAAAGGTTGAGCAGTAAATTAGCGGAACGTTATCTTCTTTCCGCGGACCTTTCCCGGCAAAAAAGAAAGGGTGTAATCGACCGCCTTTCCGCCCAGATAATTTTGCAGGATTTTCTTGATTCTCAGCATCAACCTTCTTATCCCCTTAAAGAAGCGGAAGAGATGTGATATTATGCCGGAACTCCCGGAAGTTGAAACCATTCGCCGACAGTTGGTTAAAGATATAGCCGGCAAAAAGATCCGGACCGTAAAAATCCTGGTTCCCAAGTTGATTAAAGAAACCTCTCCGGCTCTCTTTCGACGGATGGTTATCGGCAAAGAGATTGTTAATATCCGGCGCAGAGGCAAATATCTCATCTTTGACCTGGGGCTTCAGAACAGTAAGCCTTTTTTATATCTTCAGGTGCATCTTAAACTTTCCGGGCGGCTGCTCTATTCCCCCTCACCCATCCAATCCTCCCCTTGCCGATTCAACGGCAAGGGCACCCGTCCCGTTGGGGAGAGGATTAAGGTGAGGGGGAAAATCCCTCACCATCTTCTTTTTTCGTTTACTGACGGCTCCCGGCTTTATTATCACGACCTGCGCCGTTTTGGCGGTTTTACCCTGCGCAGCGAAGACCCGGAGGCAAAATTGAATTTAGGCCCGGAACCTTTGGCGCCTGCTTTTACCTTTAAGCGCTGGGAGCAGGTCATCGAGGGAAAAAACGGCCGGGTTAAAACTTTTCTTCTTGACCAGCGCCGGGTAGCCGGTCTGGGCAATATTTATGCGGCCGAGACGCTTTTCCGGGCCGGCATTCATCCGGACCGAAGGGTTTCAACTCTACGGCCGGACGAAACAAAAAAACTCTATCAGGCGATAAAGGTAACACTGAAAAAAGCGCTTAAGGCGGGCGGGACCTCAATCCAGGATTACCTGAAGCCGGACGGCAGCCAGGGAAATTTTCAAAATAGCCTTTTTGTTTACCGGCGAAAAGGGGAACCGTGTTTTCGTTGCGGAAGCCCGATTAAAGTTCAAAAAGACGGAAACCGTTCCACCTATTTCTGCCCTGTCTGTCAAACGTAATTGGTAGTAGGACAGGCGTCTCGCCTGTCAAAACAAGTAGGACAGGCGTCTCGCC
>CAZBFL010000234.1:0-1605 GCA_964491175.1 uncultured bacterium | reverse complement strand
GTTCCGAGGCGGCAATCTTAAGCGGCCGGTTGAAGATATCGCTGTAGATTTGCATCAGGAGAGCGTTTTTTTTGGGTATTCCGCCGCAAACGATTATTTCTTTAATTTTTTCTCCGGATTTTTCAATTCGGTCGATGATGGTCCGGGCGCCGAAACCGGTGGCTTCAATCAAGGCCCGGTAAATTTCTTCCGGCCTGGTGGCCAGCGTCTGACCCAGAATCAATCCGGAAAGTTTCTGGTCGACTAAAACGGAACGGTTTCCGTTGTTCCAGTCCAGGGCAAGAAGGCCGCTTTCGCCGGGAGCCAGCCGGGCCGCCTTTTCGCTCAGGTACGCTTGAGTGTCTTGCTTGTTTTTGCTTGCTGCGGCCGAATAATCGGCCGGTACGCAGTTTTCCGCAAACCAGGCGAAGATATCGCCCACCGCCGACTGGCCTGCTTCCAGGCCGGTGGAACCGGGAATAATGGAACTTTCGGCCAGGCCGCACATCCCTTCTATCTTTTCCAGCCGGCGCTCGTTGCCGGCCGGGAAGACCATCAGGTCGCAGGTTGAAGTCCCGATTACCTTGACCAGCCCGTTCTTTCCGATGCCGGCTCCGATTGCGCCCAGGTGGGCGTCAAACGCGCCCACGCTGACGGCGGTTCCCTCTTTCAACCCGAGTTCCTGCGCCCATTTTCGGGAGAGCCTGCCGGCCTGGTCGCCGGCCGGGTATGCTTTTTCGTAAAGCCGGCCCCGCAGGCCTTTGAAATTCGGACTGAGCGAAGTAAGGAACGCCTCCGAAGGCAGCCCTTTCCATCGACTGCAATAAAGCGCCTTGTGGCCTGCGGCGCAGATGCCGCGCTTGAGTTTCTGGGGCTCCAGGTTGTCGGCCAGCAGCGCCGGTATAAAATCTTCCAGTTCTACAAAACTCTCGGCCGCCTGAAAAACTTTCGGGTCGATCCGGCTCAGACGGAGGATTTTGGCGAAGAACCATTCCGAAGAATATCGGCCGCCGCAGCGCCGTAAATATTCCGGATGGCTTTTTTTCGCTTTTGCGGTAATCTCCTCGGCTTCGCCGGCAGACGTATGGTCCTTCCAGAGCCAGGCGTAACTGTTGGGGTTATTGCCGAATTTTCTATTAAAAGCGAGCGGCGCGCCGGACCTGTCAACCGGAATCGGCGTACTGCCGGTTGTGTCAACACCGATGCCGATGACCTTGTCCGGTGTAAAGGCAGGGTCGTTTTTCTTTGCTTTTTTGAGGACGCCTTTGACGACGTCTCTGACACCTTCGACGTAATCGGCCGGGTGCTGGCGGGCAAAAAGCGGGTCATCATCCGATACGATCACGCCGTTCTTTCCGCGACAATAATTCCAGACGAAGGTTGCGGTTTCCGTTCCTCCGGAAACATCAATCAGGAGCGCCCTTACCGAATTGGTCCCGAAATCAAGCCCCAGGCTGTAACGTTTTTCCATAGACGTATGGGTCATTGCGAGCGTGTTTTGCGAAGCAATCTCGTTTTTAAAGACGGGAGTGCCGTGTCGCATACTTCGCCCCTTTCCAAGCTTTGGAAAGGGCACCCGTCTCGCAATGACAGATATGCGTTTTTAAAACATTACTTTTTTAACCA
>CAZBFL010000233.1:0-1639 GCA_964491175.1 uncultured bacterium | reverse complement strand
ATGCCAAAGACAGAACTGAAGGTGCTGGAAGGCTGCCGCAGGCAGCTGCGGATTGAGGTTGAACCGGAAACCGTAAAGAAAACCCATCAGGAAATAATGCGAGGCGTGGAAAAAGCAGCGCAGATTCCCGGATTCCGGCCCGGCAAGGCGCCGCGGGAAATAATCAAGGAGCGGTATCGGGATATCATCAACAAGGAAATTGTGAAAAAACTAATCCCGGAAACCTACCAGGAAGCGCTTAAATCACAGGACCTTAAACCGGTCTGTGAACCGGAGATAATTGACCTGGACATGACGGAGGAACGTCTCGCCTACACCGCTCTTTTTGACGTCGCCCCGGTTGTGGAATTGGAGTCCTACGGCGGCCTCTCCCTGGAAAAGAAGGAGATGCAGATTACCGAAGCAGAGGTCAACCGGGTATTGGAAGAAGTCCTGGCCCACAACCCGAAACTTCAAATCGAAGCGCGTGATTTGAAAACGCGCGATAATCTGAAAAACAGTTTGCGCCAGCGGCTGGAATACCAGGCCCAGGCGATAACCGGACAGGAAGAAGACGAACGGATAGTGGAACAACTCCTCAGCCGTTCCAAATTTACGGCGCCGGAAAGTCTGGTCAACGAAAGATCGGTCGACCTTGTCCGCCATGAATTGATGCATATGCCGGACATCAAGACGAAGAACGAGGCGGAACAGAAAAAACTCGCCTCGGAACTTTTTGAAAAGATGAAGCCCCGGGCCGAAAAAGAAGTAAAGGCGTCCTTTGTCCTGACCGAAGTTGCCAGGCGGGAAAAGGTGGAGGTTAGCGAGGAAGACGTTGACAAGCGAATTGAAATCCTGGCGAAGATGGCCGGTAAAGAAAAAGAGGAATTTACGGCCAATATCAGCGCAGAACAGCGGGAAGAGATGAAGGGCCGGATGCGCATCGAAAGAACCCTGGCCCTTTTGAAAAAACGCTCCCTGCTGATAAACAAGCCGATAATCGTGAAGGCGTAAAAGTTGTCATTGCGAGCAAAGCGAAGCAATCCCGTTTAAAGGTTGAGATTGCCACGTCGCCAAGAACGCTCCTCGCAATGACTCAGGGAAAGGGGGCTTTATGCTGATTCCATTCGTAATCGAGAAGACGCCGACCGGGGAACGGTCATATGACATCTATTCCCGCCTCCTGAAAGACCGGATTATCTTCATCGGCACCCCGATTGACGACCAGGTAGCCAACCTGGTGGTCGCCCAGATGCTCTTTTTAAAAAGCGAAGACGCTCAAAAGGATATTCACCTTTACATCAACAGCCCGGGCGGCGACATAACCGCCGGACTGGCAATCTACGACACGATGCAGTTCGTCGGGTGCGGCGTAGCCACCTACTGCCTGGGGCAGGCCGGGAGCATGGCGGCCATCCTTTTGACCGGGGGAACCAAAGGAAAAAGGTTTATTCTGCCCAACGGCCGGGTGCTCATCCACCAACCCTGGGGCGACTTCCAGGGAGACGTTTCAGCCACATCCATCCACACCAAAGAGATGCTCCGGCTGCACGACCGGGTAAATAAAATTCTTTCCGGTCACACCGGTAAATCAATGCGCCGGATTGCCGCCGATACCGACCGGGATGGGCTTAATACCGAAGCCGAGTTCACCGCGCAG
>CAZBFL010000232.1:0-1726 GCA_964491175.1 uncultured bacterium | reverse complement strand
TACGTATGGTGCAATAAAGGCACCGCCACGCCTAAGGCCCGGCTCTTCTTACCGCGCAGGGTGGAGGCGGCCAGGTTGGGCCGGTAATTCAACCGGCGGCAGGCTTGCAGAACTTTTCGGCGGACCGCCGGAGTGACGTGGGGAAAATTGTTCAGGACGCGGCTGACGGTCATATGGGAAACGCCGGCCAGTTTCGCTACGTCTTTGTTGGTTGTCCTCGTCCTGTTCACGATAACAGTTTAGCATAACAAAATCATCGATGTCAACACAAGCAAAAGGGAACTGCAGCGATGCTTTTACGGAAAATAATGAATGAGCCGAACCTCTCTTCCAAAGGGGCTTTTTTCACTTCATTTGTAATCTCTTAGGTTAACATCACGTTTTCCGCGAAGCCCGATTCTGTAATCAGTACTTTCCGTACTTCCTGGCCGCCTCCACAAAAGCAAAGATATTGGCGTGGGGCACCTCCGGGGCAAGGACATGGGTAGGCGAAAGGTATAAACCGCCGCCCTTGCCGACCGTCTCTATCCTTTCCCTGACCTCAGCCTTTACCTCTTCCGGCGTGCCGAAGGGAAGGGTGTGCTGAATGCCCACCGTACCCCAGAAGGCCAGGCGGTCCCCGTAAAGCCTTTTCAGTTCTGCCGGGTCCATGCATTCCGGCTGGACCGGGTTGAGCACGTCCACCCCGATCTCGATGAAATCCGGGATGATGGGTTGGATGTAACCGTCGGAGTGGTAGAAGAAGATGGTGTCGGGTTTTATCTCCCGGGCGGCCCGGATTACTTTGGCCAGTCTGGGCTTCAGCCACCTCTCCCAGACATCCGGGCTCATCATCAGTTGGTGTTCCATGCCCACGTCGTCTCCGATGTGGATGATGTCGGTTCCGGCTTCGGCGAACTTCTGCGCCTGGAAGATGCGCAGGTCTGTTATCCGGTCCAACAGGCAAGTTGCTGTGTCCGGGTTGACCAGGAAATCGGTCAGCAGTTCGTTAAAACCCCTGATTTGCCAGGCGACCTCAAAGATGGTCATAGGCATACAGGCGACCGAGGCAAGTTCTTTGTCTCTTATGCTCTTTACCTCTGCTTTAAGGTGGCGGTAACGGTAACCGGAATCAAGGTCGGAAAGAGGGTACTCTTCTACCTCCTTGATTGAAGTTGCGTTCACGATCGCTTCCGGCGCGACGAAGTGGTCGTAAGAGACGTCCGAACCGACGACAAAGGCGGTGCCCCATTCGTTCAAGGAAAAAACGGAGGGCTTGCGCTCCTCCCGGCCTATGCCGCTTTCGGAATACTGCGAATTCTCCGGAAGGCGGTGGAATTTAAAGTATCTTTCGTGCAGGTCCAGCCCGGTATCCTTAAAACCAACCCAGGCTACGTCTTTTTCCACCCCGAAGTATGCGTCCGGGTCAAGGCCGCCCGCCTTTTCTGTGACCAGCCGTAATGCCTCCCGGTTAAAACCGTTAATGTCGTAAGGGACCCTGTCCGGCTGTCGGCGCCGCAGGGTGGTCAGAACTCTTTCGCGTGGCGTCATTCGCAACCCCTCCTTTTTTAAAATGATTGTTGAGTTTCCTTAAATTATAGCACGCAGATAAAATCCAAACCAAGATAGATATCGTTAAAGGTGCCTCGGTAAAAAATAATTCGTTAAAGTTGACAAAATTTGGCGGGGAGGAATAAACTCGCATTCCCCATATGAAGACAAAATTTTATCTGGACAAATTGACCTT
>CAZBFL010000231.1:0-1735 GCA_964491175.1 uncultured bacterium | reverse complement strand
GGGTGGCCGACCCGAGGCGTAGTGAAAGCCGAGCGGCGCCAAGTCCTGTCTCGCCCACGGTTTTGATTTTTAATATTTGACAATCAAAAGGAGCGTACTATGGCGACAAAAAAAGGCGGAGGGTCGGTTAAGAACGGGCGCGACAGCGCCGGCAAGCGCCTGGGTGTCAAACGTTACGGCGGACAGGTCGTTTCGGCCGGCGAGATAATCGTCCGCCAGCGGGGCAGCCATTTTAAGCCCGGTCTGCATACCAAAATGGGCACCGATTTTACCATCTTTGCCCTGTCGGCCGGCAAGGTTTTGTTTGAAAAACGCCGCGGTCAAAAACTGATTTCAATTCAACCTTCCTGAAGATTGCGGCAAACAAAAACCGATGGTTTCCGGAATCGGCGTTGACATCGTTTCAACCGTTGCTATGTCCGGAGCGCTGACACGCTTCGGCGGCCGGCTCAAAGACCGCCTTTTTACCGAGGCGGAGCAGCAGATTTGCGAAAAGAAGCACAGTCCGGTGGTACACTACAGCGGTAAATTCGCCGCCAAGGAATCCTTTTTAAAAGCATTGCAGCGGGAAAACAGGGGAAAGATACGCTGGCGGGAAATAGAAGTGCTCAACAGCCCGGGCGGCCAACCCTATTTCCGCTTTTCCGGAACCGCGGGAAAAGCCCTGAAAAAAAGAGGTTTCTGCGCATCCGTTTCCCTGTCTCATTCCGGTGAATACGCAATCGCCCTTTGTTTGATACAAAAAGCGTAAATCATGGACGGGGTTGAAGTTCTGCGCAATCGGTCGAAAGATGCCCATAAAGGCGATTTCGGACATCTGCTGGTGGTTGCCGGTTCCCCGGGGTTATCCGGAGCAGCCGGCCTGGCCGCAATCTCGGCCCTGCGGTCCGGCGCCGGCCTGGTTACTTTAGCCGTAAATAAAACTCTGTATCCTATCCTGGCCGGTCGTTTTCTGGAACTGATGTTCCTGCCGCTTCCGGAAAAAAACGGCGCCCTTTCCCCGCAAAGTTTACCGCTAACTCAGAGATTCATCGCCAAAACCGACGGTCTGCTGGTTGGACCGGGTTTGGGGCAAAAAAAATCAATTCCCGGATTCATTGCCAAACTGCTTGACGGGCTGGAAAAGCCCCTGATATTAGACGCTGACGGGCTTAATGCTCTGGAAGGAAGGCCGGATATTTTAAAAAAGGCAAAAGCCCCGGTAATCGTGACGCCGCACCCCGGCGAAATGGCCGGTCTGACCGGAATGGAGATTAAAAAAATACAAAGTTCGCGAAAAGAAACCGCCCTGCTTTTCAGCCGGAAATATAACGCGGTTACGGTCTTAAAAGGGTACCGGACGGTGGTGGCCGCGCCGGACGGCTCCCTCTATCTCAATTTTACCGGAAATCCAGGCCTGGCGACCGCCGGAAGCGGCGATGTTCTGGCCGGAGTCATCGCCGGGTTGTTGGTTCAGGGCCTGCCGGCCTTTTCCGCTGCGGCCGCAGGGGTTTATCTGCACGGTCTGGCCGGAGACCTGGCGAGCCGGGAGAAAGGCGAACCGTCTCTTCTGGCCGGAGACTTGTTGAAAATGATACCTCCGGCCGTCAGGTTTTTGCTGGAACAGACCCGATAATCTTTTCGTCGTTGGTTGCTATAATCTTCCACTCCGGTTCCACCGTTAAAAAATCTCCTTCCGGGTACGGCCCTTCGATTAACCGCTTTAAAAGACTGTCGTCTCCGGACATCTCCTCCC
>CAZBFL010000230.1:0-1746 GCA_964491175.1 uncultured bacterium | reverse complement strand
GAACATTCCGTAACGCTCGATCCGGTAGTAATTCGCTTCCATCTTCAGGGGGAGCAAACTGCCTAAGATACGAGACCCGTCCAGCGGCGGAATCGGAATGAGGTTGAAGAGAGCCAGCAGAAAGTTGATGGCCGTTCCAAATAAGAGCAAATATCCCGTTCCATAAGCAGAATCGGCGCCGGTTATCCGAAAAAGAAAAGCGAAAAACAGCGCCAGTAATATGTTTGATAAAGGTCCGGAAACACCTACTTCGATCATGCCCCGGCGGAAATCCCGAAATCGGTAAGGGTTTATCGGGACCGGCTTCGCCCAGCCGATAATTATCGGCACGCCGGTCAGCAAAAGAAGACCGGGTATAATGATTGTTCCAAAAATATCGATGTGAGGCAACGGATTCAGCGTCAGCCGTCCCATAATCCGGGCGGTATCGTCTCCGTTGCGCAGGGCCGCCACACCGTGGCTGCATTCGTGGATAATCACCGAAAAGATGAGAATAAACAAGCGACCGATTGCGATAGCCGGTTCCATATGTTTATTATAACACGCAGCCCCTCACCTTCATCCTCTCCCCGACGGGGAGAGGTATAATGCGAGAGTTCACCTGTAATTTTTTCTCAGATAATTTATGCCGAAATAGAAGATGCCGCCCATAATTAATGCGCTGAACAACGCAACGGTGGTTCCGAACCTTGCCGCCGCAAAGCGGAAATAACCGAGCGCCAGAAAGGTCGACAAGCCGGATAAAAGGATAAATTCCAAACCGGCCTTCAAAAGTTTCCAGCCGCCCAAAAGTCCGATCTTGTGGCGCAGCAGAAAAAAAAGCAGGGCGAAGTTGATAATCCCGACTATGGAAGTGGCTAAAGCGATACCACCCTGTTTCAACGGTCCCATCAAAATAAGGTCCAGCGTCAAATTTAAAAGAATACTTAAAATCCCGACCTTAACCGGGGTTGCGGTATCTTTCACGGCATAGAACGCTCTGGTTAATACGATATTACCGCTGTACCCGAAAAGGCCAAGGGAATAAAAGAGAAGCGCGGTGCCGGTCATCCGGGTGGACTGGCTGTTAAAAAGGCCCCGCTGGAAAAGAACCCGGATAATCGGTTCCCGGAAAAAAACAAAGACGAAACTGGCCGGGATAACCAGTAAAAAAGCCAACTTGAGAGAATAGGCAAGCGTCTCTTTCATCTGTTTTAAATCCCCGACGCATGCCAAACGGGACATCGCCGGAAGGGCAACCGTGCCCAGGGTCACCGCAAAAATACCCAGGGGCAGCTGCATCAACCGGTTGGCATACCAGAGGGAAGCAACCATTCCTTCGGCCCGGATGCGCATTGCCAGGAAGTTATCCACCAGAAGATTGACGGGCGTAACCGCTACCCCGATGATAATCGGCGTAAGTAATTTGCTCATCTTCACCAGGGCGGGGTTTTTCAGGTTGAAGGTTGGCTTAAGGGAAAAGCCCCTGCGCCAGAGCGCCGGAGCCGGTATGAAAAATTGAGCCGCCCCTCCCGCCAAAAGACCGATAATCAGGCCGTAAGTCCGGCTTTGAAGCCCGCTGCCAAACAAGGGCGCAATGGTAACCAGGCTCAGTATCCAAAAAAGGTCAAGACCCAGGGGCGCCAGGGCCGGTCCGGAGAAATGCCCCAGGGAATTAAGGACACCCATTGCCAGGGCGGCCATGGAGACGAAAACAAGGTAGAAGATAGTGAACCTCAAAAAAGAAAGCGTCAGGAGTATTTTTTG
>CAZBFL010000229.1:0-1764 GCA_964491175.1 uncultured bacterium | reverse complement strand
ATTTTTAGTTTGGTAGTAGGACAGGCGTCCCGCCTGTCAAGGGCAGGGGCTTGATTCATCAGGCCCGCTCTTTTCGGGTCGGATAAATCCGACCCTTACTATGGCGGGCGAAGGAGGTTTGTATGGAACTGATACTCCTGGTAGATGATGATGCGGCGCAGCGTCTGGTTTGCCATAAAGAGTTGGAGCGGGAGGGCTATCGGGTCGTGACGGCTGCCGACGGGTTGGAAGCGATTGAATGTCTGAAGAAAGAAAAGGTTGACCTGGCGGTGCTTGATATCAGGATGCCCCAGATGGATGGAATGGAGGTTCTGGGCAAACTGCTTTTTCTCAGGCCCGGCCTGCCGGTTATTCTTTACACCGCCTTTGATTCCTACCGGGATAACTTTCTTTCCTGGGCCGCCGACGCCTATATCCTGAAATCACCGGACATTACCGAATTGAAGACTAAAATTAAAGACCTTTTCCAGAAAGAAAAAAATGGTTGAAACGCTTGTTTTCCTGTTGGCCGGCGGGAAAGGAGAGCGGCTCTATCCGCTCACCAAGGACCGGGCAAAGCCGGCAGTGCCGTTCGGCAGCAATTACCGAATCGTCGATTTTCCCCTGAGCAACTGCATCAATTCAGGTTTGCGAAAGATATTCGTGCTTACCCAGTACAAGTCCATTTCCCTGGACCGGCACATCCGGCTGGGCTGGAGCATTTTAAGTCCGGAACTGGGCGAGCACATTACCGTTCTGCCTGCCCAGCAGCGTGTCAGCGACGACTGGTATCGCGGAACCGCGGATGCGATTTTTCAGAATATTTATACTCTGGAGCGTGAGAGAAGCAATCTGGTTCTGATTCTGGCCGGCGACCACATCTACAAGATGGACTACCGGCCGATGGTCGAGTTTCACAAGTCCCGGAAAGCGGAAATAACCGTCGCGGTTATGGACATCCCCATTTCGGAAGCCCGTCGTTTCGGCGTTCTGGAGATTGACCGGGAGAGCCGGGTTGTCTCTTTTGAGGAGAAACCAAAGGAGCCCAGGCCCATACCCGGCGTTCCGGACCGGGCTTTAATTTCAATGGGAATCTATCTTTTTCAGACCGAAACCCTGGTCCGCGAGGTGATTGCCGACACGAAACTGAAGGACAGTTCCCACGATTTCGGCCGGGACATCCTGCCGCGGTTAATCAGGGAAGGCCAGCCGGTCTGCGCCTTTCCTTTTCAGGATTGGCGGGAAGGCAAGGGGAAGTACTGGCGGGATGTCGGAACGTTGGAGGCGTATTATGAAGTCAGCATGGACCTTGTTTCGGTGACGCCGCAACTTGACCTTTACGAATCAACCTGGCCGATTCGGACCTACCAACCCCCCCTGCCTCCGGCCAAGACCGTCTTCCGTGACCCGGACCGTTGCGGCCAGGTCCTGGACTCGCTCATCGGCGCCGGTTCCATCGTGAGCGGCGCGAAGGTTGTTCACTCCATTATTTCTTCCGGCGTCTTTATCCATAGTTACAGCGAGATAGAAGACTCGGTTATTATGGAAGGCGTGGATATCGGCCGCCACGCGAGGATTCGGAAGGCCATCGTTGATAAACACGTGAAGGTCCCGGAAAATTTCCGGATAGGTTATAACCCGGACGAAGACCGCAGGCGTTTTACGGTTACGGAGACCGGGATTGTCGTGGTGCCGGAACGCATGGTTATCTGATGCGTCATTCCCGTGGACTTTGTCTCGTCGTAGGCGGATAGTAAGAGGGAATATAGTACTATAATAAAAAGA
>CAZBFL010000228.1:1512-1768 GCA_964491175.1 uncultured bacterium | reverse complement strand
GTTTATACCTCTACCCCCGGGACAGCAGCGGCGCTTCCAAAACCCTTGTCTTAAGAAAACTGGACCAGGATAATACCGTGCCGCCTTCCTTTCCGACCATCCTCTCCCCCAGGAGCAACCCCGGGGAGATATTCGGGTTCAAATCTGGAATCGTGATGGCGATGAACAACCCGGAGGACAGCATCGCGGCCGGTTCAGCCTACCGACTGGCGCCGGCCGTCTTCGGTGTCCACGCAGGCGACTGGCACCAGCCGCT
>CAZBFL010000228.1:0-1502 GCA_964491175.1 uncultured bacterium | reverse complement strand
GTACAAGCCGGTCTCCACCCCGCGCTGGTTCAAAGACTTCTTCAACTACTTTTCGGTCCATGATTACCTGGGCAACTACGGTTTTTCAAAAGGGTTTTATTCCAGAGAAAAAAATAAATATACCTATAGCGAAGAGATGGATGCTGACCGGGAAGACCAGGTTTCGGAGTGGGCCGGTTGGTGGGAACGGCACGAGGAGCCGAACCTGCCCTACGGCCTGCGGGCCGGTTTTATGGGCGACTACAAATACCCGGAAAAGCGCGGCGGCCTTCCCGCCCTTAAAGAAGAGATAAAAAAGGTTCACGCCAAGGGCGGCCGGATTATCCTCTATATGGAGATAACCCAGTGCTGGAAGGGCACCGACATCGGCAAGGCGCACGGCAAGGAATGGGCCAGGATGGATGCGCCGGGAGTGTACAATCAAGATTACTGGAATTCTCCGGATGACGGTTGGATTATCTGCAGTTACGTTCCGGGCTGGCAGGACTATATCTCCAAACGTCTGGCGCAGGTGATCAAGGAGACCGGCGCCGACGGGTTCCGGCTGGACCGGGGCGATTCCCTCTATCCCTGTTTCAACGCCGGTCACAGCCATTATACCGGTACGGTTAAAAGTTCTATTTCGGCCGAAGATATGGCTGAGTTACTGAAGAAAGTAAGGAAAGAGATCAAGAAGGCCAACCCGGAGGCGGTAGTGGAGGCGGAATGCTTCGGCAGCGACTACCTGGCCCAGTTCATCGACGGCTCCCTGGACCACAAGCACGCCTATGGCCTTAAGGAATACGCCGAGAAGAACGCCCTCAACGGTTACGAAATCAACTTCTGGCGTTTCTGCTTCCCGGAGAGCAAACTCTACCTGTGGGGAGAGGGTCTTTACGACGATAGCGGCCCGAAAAGGGGTTTCTTCAACGGCATGGCGGTGGAACGCAGCGACGCGCCCAATCTCCAGGACGGAGAACGCCGGGTCCGTTACCTGGGCCAGATCGCCCGGTTGTTTAAAGAGAATGGGGATGCTTTCAACACCCTGAAACCGGTGCCGCTGGTCCGGACGGAGAAGGACTTCGTCTACGCAAACGAATTCCCGATTACCGGCAAGACCCTCTATACTATCTGGAACCGCAGCGATGTCAAAGCCGAAGGTCAACTTTTATCGGTTCCGGCGAAGAGCAGTGTTCATTACATAGAACTCTATTACGACAATCCGGTTTCCGTAAAACCCGGCCGGGCCAAAGACCTGCTCTCCTTCCCCGTTGCGGCCCAGGACGTGGTCTGCGTCGCCCAGCTGCCGGAGATACTCTCCGCGGTCCAGAAAGCAGACGCGCTGGAGATCGGCCTTAAGGGCAAAGAGAAGAAAGGCGAAGTCCTTCTGGTCGTCGGAGAAGACAAGCCGGAAAACCAGCGGAAGGCGGAACTGAAGAACGGAACGGCAAAAGTCTCGCTGGCCGGCGTTTCCAGGGGAACCAAACTGATCGTAAAGTTGCTGCGCAACGGCTATTTAACCG
>CAZBFL010000227.1:0-1773 GCA_964491175.1 uncultured bacterium | reverse complement strand
GACATTCACTGCAGATTAAAAAAGCGGTGGAACTTATCATGTCTGCAAAACGTCCGATAATCTATGCCGGGGGAGGCGTGGTGCTCGGCAAAGCCAGTAAAGAACTTACCGAATTTGCGCGCAAGACCGGGATTCCGGTAATCCTTACCCTGATGGGCCTGGGTTCTTTTCCGGCCGACGACCCGCTTTTCTTCGGAATGCCGGGGATGCACGGACAGAAATACGCCAACTACAGTTTTTTGGAATCGGACCTGGTCATAGCTATCGGCGCCCGTTTCGACGACCGGGTGACCGGAAAACTGGAATCGTTCAAGGCGAATACCAAATTCATTCACATCGACATCGACCCCGCTTCCATCGGGAAGATAGTTCCGGCAGACGTGCCGATAGTGGGCGATGTTAAGAGGGTGTTGAATGAGTTGATACCCATAGTTGCCCCGGTGGATTGCCGCCTCTGGCTGGAAAAGATAACGGGCTGGAAGAAAGAGCATCCGCTTACTTACCGGAAAGATGACGGGAAATTGCGGCCCCAGTTCATTATTGAAGAGATAAACCGGGTTACCGGGGGTGAGGCGATAATTGCCACGGAGGTGGGACAACACCAAATGTGGGTGGCTCAGTTTTGCCGTTTTAACCGTCCCAATTCCCTGATTACGTCCGGCGGCCTGGGGACGATGGGATTCGGTTTTCCGGCCGCTATCGGGGCAAAGTTCGGATGTCCGAAACGTACCGTCTTCGATATTGCCGGCGACGGCAGTTTCCAGATGAATATCCAGGAATTGACCACCGCGGTAATCAACCGTATTCCGGTTAAAGTGGCGATTCTCAATAATTGCTATCTGGGTATGGTGAGGCAGTGGCAGGAACTTTTTTACGGCAAGCGTTATTCCGGAACACATCTTGGTTCCTGTCCCGATTTTGCCAGGATTGCCGAGGCGTTTGGCGCCAGGGGCCGCCGGGTAACCCGGCCGGAAGAGGTGGAACCGGCATTGAAAGAATCCCTGAAGGAAACAGAAGTTCCTTTCGTGATGGATTTTCGGATTGAAGAGGAGGAGAATGTCTTCCCGATGGTTCCGGCCGGCGCCTCCCTGGACGAAATGATA
Source organism: uncultured bacterium (assembly GCA_964491175.1). Classification (GTDB taxonomy): domain Bacteria; phylum Ratteibacteria; class UBA8468; order MWAK01; family MWAK01; genus JAHJUB01. The sequence continues at coordinate 670 of CAZBFL010000227.1, read as the reverse complement.
AGCGGATTGGCTTAAAATGGAAGAACATATAATTAGTTTGACGGTTGAAAATCGTTTTGGCATGCTGGCCAGGATCGCCGGCCTCTTTTCGGCGCGCGGTTACAATATCAACAGTTTGGTTGTGGCCACGACCGAAAATCCCTCGGTCAGCCGTCTGGTGCTTACGGTTTTAGGCGACCTTCCCATCATAGAACAGATAACGAAACAGTTAAATAAATTAATCGGCGTAATCAAAACGGTTGATTTGAGCGAGGGAAAATATCTGGAACGGGAACTGCTCCTGGTCAAAGTGGATAACAATACTAAAAAGCGTTCTGAAATTCTAAAACTGGTGGAACTTTACCGGGGCATGGTAATCGATGTTACGCCAAAATACCTGATGGTGGAGGCGATGGGCGAAAGCCACCAAATCGACGGTCTTTTGGTCGCATTGCGCCCGTATGGCATAAAAGAGATTGTCCGCACCGGCAAGGTGGCGATCGGCCGGGAATAGGACAGTAGGACAGGCGTCTCGCCTGTCGCGTTCAGTCAGAAATATAACAACGGAGGAAAAAATGGCTAAGATTTATTATGATAAGGATGCTGATTTAAAAGACCTGAAAGGCAAGAAAGTAGCGATCGTGGGTTACGGAATTCAGGGCAGGGCCCATAGTCTTAACCTGCGTGATTC
>CAZBFL010000226.1:0-1792 GCA_964491175.1 uncultured bacterium | reverse complement strand
CCTCAACGCCAAACACCACGAAAAAGAAGCGTCTATCGTGGCGGAGGCCGGCCGCAAGTTCAAAGTCACCATCGCCACCAACATGGCGGGCCGGGGAACGGATATCGTCCTGGGCGGGTCGCACACAACCGAAGAATCCTGGACGGACGAACACCGTCGGCTGGCCTCCCTGATTGTTGCCGAATACCCTACCGTAGACCCGGAACAACTGAAAGGAAAAACCGTGGAAGCGCTTGAAGTAATCCTGTCCGGCGGCCTGCATATCATCGGGACCGAGCGGCACGAAGCGCGCCGCATTGATAACCAGTTGCGCGGCCGCAGCGGCCGCCAGGGCGACCCGGGCAGTTCCCGTTTTTACCTCTCCCTGGAGGACGAACTGATGCGCCTCTTTGGCTCCGAGCGGCTCCTGGGGATAATGTCGGCCCTGCCGGAAGGAGAGTTGATTTCACACCCGTTGATTACCCGGCTGATCGAAAACGCCCAGCGCCGGGTTGAAGGTCAGAATTTCGAGATTAGAAAACAGTTGTTGGATTTTGATAACGTAATGAACGAACAGCGTCAGGTCACCTACCGGATGCGCAACCAGGTTCTCGAGGGACAAGACCTTTCCGGCCACTTCCAGGACTTAATCCGCGAAGAACTCCTGGACGGCCTGGACCGTTACTTCCCGACCGCGGTGCATCCGGAAGAATGGGACAAAACAGAGTTCGCTCGTTGGTTTGAAGCCGCCTTCCGGTTCCCTGCGGTTGAACCGACGGACGCAGAATTAACCGCTCGCCGAGAGGCCCTGGCCGAACAACTGACCGAGGCGGCCTGGCGTTTTTATCTGACGAAACGTTCCGCGGTCCCTGCGGAATACGCAGACCAGGTGGAACGGTACTTTTTTCTTTTTGTGGTTGACAGTTGCTGGAAGTCGCATCTTTATGACATGGACCACCTCCGGGAAGGTATTTCCCTGCGCGCCTACGGGCACCAGGACCCTTTGGTAGCATATAAAAGCGAGGGTTTTGCCCGCTTCGCCCAGATGCAGGACGAGATGCGGCGCCAGCTGATAACCCGCCTCTTCTCGGTTGAGGTCTCCGTTCCGGAAACCGGGCCGCAGGTTGCCGCCCCACAGGCGGTGCTGGCGCCGGCCTCTTTTCAACACGGCGAGTTTTCCTCTTTCAGCCAGCCGCGGCGGCCGGTCTCCGAAGCAGCGGGGGCTTCGCTGCCGCGCCAGGGAAAAGAACGAGCGTCGGCGGCGGCACCCGCCGAACCCGTCCACGTTGGCCCAAGGGTTGGTCGGAACGATCCCTGCCCCTGCGGCAGCGGCAAGAAATACAAACGTTGCTGCGGTTCAAAAACGGGTTGATATTTGACATCTTTTTTTGTTTAAGTTTATAATTTTACTTTGCCGCGAAAAACAAACCTGTAAAACACCCTGTGCAAAACCTGTTAGTTCCCGCTTAGTTCCCGGTTGGTAACTTATGGAAAAACCCTTAAAAATCAACACTTCGCCCCCTTCTGACGCCCTCTGGTTGGAAGTGCTCAATTTTGTGAAGGACCGGATGGACGAAGCCGCCTACAACCTCTGGCTGGAACCGCTCAAGCCGTCTGCTCTTCAGAACGACGCGCTGGTAGTGGAAGCGCCCGACTCTTTTTCGGCAAACTGGGTACAAAACCACTACGGCGCCGAAATTATCGCCGCGCTCCAAACCTTGAATCCAGCCGTAAGCCGGGTGGTTTTTGTGACCAAAGAAGACGGCGACAAAACAGGGGGCGGGGGAGAAAAAAAACCACGCCCGGCCCCTCC
>CAZBFL010000225.1:0-1794 GCA_964491175.1 uncultured bacterium | reverse complement strand
AGGATAAATCAGATTACCGGCAACCCGGTCTTTACCGGATTCACCGCTCCCAAAATCCTGTGGCTGCGCAGGAATGAGCCCGAAGCCTACCGGAACATTGCCAAAATCCTCCTGCCCAAAGATTATCTCCGCTACAAACTGACCGGAGAATTTGCCTCGGAGGTAACCGACAACTCCGGAACCAGTCTCTTTGACGTTGAAGCCAGAAAGTGGTCCCCGGAAATTTTAAAGAAACTTCAAATTAAACCTGACTGGCTGGCGCCGGTTTTTGAATCACCGGATATCACCGGAAAGGTTACCCCGGAAGCAGCCAATCTCACCGGGCTTCCGGAAGGGCTGCCGGTAGTTGCCGGCGCAGGCGACCAGGCGGCCAGCGGGTGCGGAAACGGAGTTGTTTCCAAAGGCATAATTTCGGCCACTTTAGGGACTTCCGGGGTGGTCTTCGCTTTTTCCGATAAGGTCTTAAAAGATTCCGCCGGCCGCATTCATACGATGTGCCACGCGGTTCCCGGAACCTGGCACCTGATGGCCGTAAGTCTCTCCTCCGGCGGTTCCCTGCGCTGGTTCCGGGACAATTTCTGTCAGGAAGAGATATTGACAGCAAAAAAAGAAGGTAAAGACCCTTATGAAATAATGACCGCGGAGGCCGCAAAAATTACTGCCGGTTCCGAAGGCCTTTTCTTCCTGCCGTATTTGACCGGCGAACGCACACCTCACGCCAATCCGCTGGCCCGGGCCGTCTTCTTCGGCGCGACCGGCCGCCACACTAAACCCCATTTCATCCGGACAATCCTGGAGGGCGTAACTTTCGGCTTGCGGGACGGAATGGAGATTATGAAAGAACTGGGTTTGCCGATTCGCCAGGTACGCGTCTCCGGCGGCGGAGCCCGCTCCGACCTATGGTGCCAAATAATGGCCGGTATTTTCGGGAAGGAACTGGTGCGGACCGAAAATCCGGACACTACCGCGCTGGGCTCGGCCATTCTGGCCGCAGCCGGCGTCAAATATTTCAAAAGCGTGCCGGAAGCCTGCAGCCGGATGGTGCGGACAAAAGAGGTTTTTCAACCGGATAGAAGAGAGAGTAAAACCTATAACCAGGCATACGGAATTTTCCGAAAACTCTACCCGGCGGTTGCGCCTTTCTTTGACTCAATAGCCGAAATCGGGTTATAATTATAATTTCATGGATACGGTAAAGCAAGAAGAGATAAAGTTTAACGAACAGGGCCTGGTTCCGGTGGTAACGCAGGATGAAAGCGGAGAAGTTCTGATGCTGGCCTACGCCGATAAAGAAGCGCTGCGCCTGACGCTGCAAACCGGAAAAGCCCATTATTTTTCCCGTTCCCGCCAAAAGTTATGGCTGAAAGGCGAAACCAGCGGTAACACACAGGAAATACAGGAAGTGCTGGTTGATTGCGACCAGGATGCGGTTCTTTACCGGGTAAAACAGAAGGGCGTGGCCTGCCACACCGGGAACCGCAGTTGTTTTTACCGAAAATTAAAATGACGACCCCCTACCTAACCTCCCCCACAAGGGGGGAGGGAACCAAGGGGTTAAAAAATTTAATATGAAGACACTTTACGCGCGGGCGTTAGGAGTTCTGGTAGTCGCCGGTCTCTGCTTCTGGGCGTTCTGGCCGCCGCAGCAAAAGGTGAAGTTAGGCCTTGATTTGAGAGGCGGCATGCAGTTAGTCCTCCAGGTTCAGCCGGCCGAAGAACTGTCTAATGTTTCCATCGCCGATTTGACCGACCGAACGATGGAAGTCATCCGGAACCGGGTGGACTCCCTGGGTA
>CAZBFL010000224.1:0-1797 GCA_964491175.1 uncultured bacterium | reverse complement strand
TGGTCAACAGCAATCCGGCCACCATTATGACCGACCCGGAAACAGCCGACGCTACCTACGTTGAACCGATTACCGCGGACACGGTGCGGAAGATTATAGAGCAGGAAAAGCCGGATGCCTTGCTGCCCACCCTGGGCGGGCAGACCGCGCTCAATTTAGCGGTAGAACTGTACGAACAGGGCATCCTGGATAGAAATAACGTGGAGATGATCGGTGCAAAATACAACGCAATCAAGAAAGCCGAAGACCGTGATTTATTCAAAGAGGCGATAAAAAAGATCGGCCTGGATATACCGCAAAGCGGACGGGCCCACGATTTACAGGAAGCGCGCGCGATCGCGGAAAAGATCGGTTTTCCGGTAATTATCCGGCCCAGTTTCACCTTGGGCGGAACCGGCGGCGGAACGGCCTATAACCTGGCCGAATTCACAGAGGTTGCCGGACGGGGCCTGAAGAGCAGCCCGATTCACGAAATACTGGTTGAAGAATCCGTGCTGGGCTGGAAAGAATTTGAACTGGAAGTTATGCGCGACCTTAAAGACAACGTGATTATCATATGCTCTATTGAAAATTTTGACCCCATGGGCGTTCACACGGGAGACAGCATAACCGTTGCCCCGGCCCAAACCCTGACCGACAAAGAATACCAGGCGATGCGCAATGCGGCCTTAAAAATAATCAGGGAGATCGGGGTGGAGACGGGCGGTTCCAACATCCAGTTTGCGGTTAACCCCGATACCGGAAGGATGGTAGTCATTGAAATGAATCCCCGCGTATCCCGGAGTTCGGCCCTGGCTTCCAAGGTGACCGGGTTTCCGATCGCCAAGATAGCGGCTAAACTCGCCGTGGGATATACGCTGGATGAAATACCGAATGACATCACCAAAAAAACACCGGCTTATTTCGAGCCGACCATCGATTACTGCGTGGTTAAAATTCCCCGGTTCACTTTTGAAAAATTTCCGGCGGCCGACCCGGTATTGACCATATCAATGAAGTCCGTAGGCGAAGTGATGGGGATTGGCCGGACCTTTAAGGAAGCCCTTCAAAAAGCGCTCCGGTCTTTAGAAACAGGCGTCTTCGGCTTAGATAAGAAACTGGAATGCCTGGACGCGGAGCAGGTCCAGGAAGGTTTGAGAATTCCCGCGCCGGACAGGATCTTTTTGATAAAATATGCCTTGCAGAACGGTGTAAGCGTGGATGAAATTTACAGTTTATCCAAAATAGACAAATGGTTTTTAGCCAATATCCGGCAGATTGTCGATTTGGAAAAAAAGATTATCCGCTGCCGAAGCAAAAGGAGTATCCCGACCGATTTATTGCGGGAAGCCAAGCAATACGGTTTTTCCGATATCCGGTTAGCCCGTCTTTTGAACAGAGACGAAAATTTTATCCGGGCATTACGCAAAGAAAAGAAAATTCTGCCTGCGTTTAAACAGGTGGATACCTGCGGGGCGGAATTTGAGGCGTACACCCCTTATTATTATTCCACCTACGTATAATTTCTATTTTCCGAGGCAGAAGCGGGAGAAGATGCGGTCCAGGACTTCTTCGGTTATCTGACGGCCGGAAAGCCGGCCAAGATGCCCGGCGGCCCGCTTCAGGTCCGCGGCCACAAACTCCAGCGGCAAGCGTTCCTTCAGGGCAACGGCGGTCTTCTGTAAATCTTCAAAAGCGTTTTTCAAAGCGGTCTCCTGTTCCAGGGCCAGAAAAACCGGGTTTCCGCCCCCGCCGAAAACTCTCCCTTCCCGAATGAAACCGGCTATCGTCTTTTCCAACTCCTTAATGCCCCAGCCC
>CAZBFL010000223.1:0-1802 GCA_964491175.1 uncultured bacterium | reverse complement strand
CCTTAAGAAAGCTGGTTAAAAAAGAAAGAGTGGGCGCAAAGGTCAAAAAGACATACGACGCTCCCAGAACGCCCTACCGCCGCGTCTTGGAGATACCCGAAATACCGGAGAGAACAAAAGAAACCCTAACCCGGTTATACGACCAGATTAATCCGGCTCAACTAAAGCGGGAGATGGAAAAACTCCAGAACAGATTAATTGATCTATCGGTGAAGAAAAAGAGACTGCGGAGAGAACAAAAGGAAGTGCAAAAGAAGGAAGATTTCGTGTATAATTTAAGTGAGGCGCCGGAATCTACCCTTCGAGTAGATTCTTATGTGAGGCATTAGGACCAAAATTCCGCTTCTCCGTCTATCCTTTATCCCGATTAATCCCGGGCGAGAGCCCGGCCGTAAACCTCTTCCGCGCCGGCCAAAAGAAGACGCTTCCGGCAGGCGGAAAGTGTTGCGCCGGTGGTCAGAACATCATCCACCAGAAGACAACGCCGGCCTTTAAATACCGAAGTTTTTCTAACCTGAAAAGCATCGGAAACATTGGCCAGCCGCTTTTTACCGGAAAGACCGGTCTGGGAAGGCGTATTGCGGGAACGAATCAGCAATCGATTTAAAATGGGTAGGGAAAAAGAGGCGGCTATCTCCCGGCCGAGCAGTTCCGACTGGTTAAAGTTACGCTCCCGAAACCGGGTTGGATGCAGTGGCACCGGAACAACGCAGTCAATCCGTTCGTTAAGTTTATGGCGCCGGCATAATTCAATCAGGAATTCCGCCAGGTGCGGAGCCAGAAAAAATTCTCCGCGATACTTAAAACGATGAATGGCGGTTACAATCGGCTCCCGATAAGACACGGCGCCGAACAGGCGGGGAAGCGCGGTTACGGTCAGCGGTTCAATCCGGCCGTAACATTCCGCGCAGAAAATCCCGGGCAGGATTTTTTGGCCGCAGGCACAGCAGGAATGAGGGTAAAAAAGGTCAAGAATGCCGTGTCCTAAATTTTCAAGCATACGATGCTGTCATTGCGAGCGTAGTTTGCGCGGCAATCCCGTTTTAAGGTTTGAGATTGCCACGGCATACGACGCCTCGCAATGACCAATTATAAATCCTCCAGATATTTCTGGGCGGAAGACACCGCCAGCGCGCCCTCGGCGCAGGCGGTCACGACCTGGCGCAAGACTTTTTGGCGGCAGTCGCCGCAGGCGAACAACCCGGAGACGGAAGTCTCCATCGCCCAGTCCGTGATAATATGCCCCTGGTCCGTCATCTTCACCTCCGGCGCTAAAAACCGGGTGCCGGGCCGGAAGCCGGCAAAGATAAAAACTCCGTCAACCGGAAAAGATGCCTCCCGGCCGGTTTTTAATTCCTGCACCAAAACACCGGAAACTTTATCTTCGCCCAGAATTTTAGTTAAAATACTATTTCCGATAACTTCAATCTTCTTCTCCCGCAACAATTTATCTTTCAATTCCTGGCCAACTGACAGCGTTTCGGTCTTATGGAATAAAATCACTTTGACTGCGAATCGGGCCAAAAATAACGCTTCCTGAACTGCGGTAGTACCGCTTCCCGATACCGCCACCACCCGGTTACGGAAAAAAGGACCGTCGCAAACGGCGCAGTAGGATACCCCTTTTCCGACCAACTCTGCCTCTCCCGGAATATTTAACTTTCCGGGTTGACTGCCGGAGGCAACGATAACCGTCTTTGCCTGATATTCCTGCCCGGCGATAACCGTAAACTTCCCCTCCCCTTCTTTTCTAAGACCGGTTGCCTGTCCGCCGACAATCCGAACGCCGGCTTTTTCAGCCT
>CAZBFL010000222.1:0-1813 GCA_964491175.1 uncultured bacterium | reverse complement strand
TTCTTCCAGGCGGTTCCGGAACAATCCCACTGGCATACGGCCCGCGCTCCTACGACTATAGCCAGGTCCGCTTCGTTCATACAGTAATTTCCGCAGATGGAGCCTTTGGAACCACCGACGGACAGATAACGCGGTTGGGAATAAGGAACGATGCCTGAGCAGTTGGGTCCGGAGACGATGGCAGCATCCAGCAGGTTGGCGAGTTGGATGATTTGCGCGCCGCAGCCGCGGCTGCCGGCGCCTATCTTTATGGTAACTTTTCCGGCGGCCAGCGTCAATTCTGCAGTTTTTCGGAAGACATTCGTGTCTTCGCAGACGGTTTTCGAGGGAATAAATTTTTCCGGAAATTCAAGAAGGTTACAGTTTTTAATCAGGACCGACTGAACGTTCATCGGCGCCAGCAGAAAGAACGGTCCGGAAAAACCCGCCTTACCGGTATGAACGGCGCCGCGGCGCAAAGCGGCAAACACGGAATGGGGTTCGTAAAGCGCATAAGCGTTTCCCATAATGCTGCACATCTTTAAAAACAATCCCTGTTCGTCTTTGGGGATTTGCTGCATATTGAACCCTTCGTCGTGAGTGGTTTCATCGCCGTAGATATGGTAGACGCCGACGCCGTTGGAAGCGGCGCTCAGGGAACCGGCCAGCGCATGCAGGGCGCCGGGTCCGATGGAAGTGAGGACTGCGGCCGTTTCTCCGGTCTGTATCTTCAAAGCGGTGACCGCGTGGCTGGCCGCCGTTTCGTGCCTGACGTTGTAAACCTTCACCAGACCGGCCTGACTGTAGATACGTAAAACTTCGGCGATATCGGTTGTGCCGTGTCCGAAAACCCCGACATATTTGGTAACTCCCTGATTGTAAAGGCCGAGAACAAGCGCTTCGGAAACGGAGATGTCCTGAAATTGGGCCAAGGTGCTGCTCGAAACCGCCCTGGCGAGCGTGCCGCAGGCGGCAAGCGCCCGAGCCCTCTTTTTAACAGCCGGGTTGTTCATACACCCCCACCTCGCCTCCCCCGTCAAGGGGGAGGTATGTTTTTGTGTTTACGGTTCTTTCCAGTATCGCTCGGTAATGATTTTGTCTTCCGTAAAGAAGTTGATTACCGCCTTGCCCTGCGCTTTGATATCGGCGAATTGCGAAGCCTTCATCCCGCCGAAGGGAAGGTAGGCGACCGGCGCCGGAATTCCGATGTTGACGCCCACCATGCCCACCTCCGCCTCAACCTTGAACTTCCGGGCGTAATAACCGTTTTGGGTGTAAGTGGAGGCGCCGTTGGCGTACTGGTGGTTGTTGATGATTGAGATTGCTTCATCCAGAGAGCCGGCTTTCAGGATGACTACCACCGGTCCGAAGATTTCGGTGGTGTGCACCTTCATCCCGGGTTTGACGTCAATAAAGACGGTCGGGCCGACGAAGTGGCCCTTCTCGCAGCCTTTAACCACAAACCCTCTTCCGTCCAGAGAGAGGGCAGCGCCTTCATTGATTCCGGCTTCAATCATCTCCAGAATGAACTGTCTGGCTTTATCTGAGATTACCGGACCCATAACCATCTGTTCCCGGGCTACCTTCGGGTCAAGGGGGTTGGCGACGATAACTTCTCTGGAGGCCTTGATAAACTCCCGGCAGATTGTTTCGTAAGTATCGTCTCCTACGCAGACGATGGCGGATGCGGCCATGCATCTCTGGCCGGCGCAGCCGTAACAGGAGGAAATCATGTTTCTGATGGTATCCTCTATCCTGGCGTCCGGCATTACCACCAGATGGTTCTTGGCCCCGCCCATCGCCTGGAACCTCTTGTTGGTCCTGGCGCACTTTT
>CAZBFL010000221.1:0-1871 GCA_964491175.1 uncultured bacterium | reverse complement strand
GGGCGGGATAGACGAAGAGTAATACCTGAAAAGAGCTTTTCCCGCGCCCTTTGCGGCTAGAATCCACCGTTGTTAGGCGGGTTGAGCTGGGAGACGTGGATTCGAACCACGATAAACAGATTCAGAGTCTGTTGTCCTACCGTTAGACGATCTCCCAAAAGATTAAAGATGAGATTGCCGCACATAACTGCGTTCGCAATGACGAATGGGATTCTCGCTTAAAACACGCAGGAATGACAGAGACGGTTATTGTTCGGAGATGAAACGGGCCAGAAGGTCGCCGACTTCCGAGGTGGACATGCCCATCTTCTTCGCTTCCAGGCTCTTAAGGTGGCCTTCGCCGGTGGCTTTCGCAACCGCGGCGTCAATGGCAAGGGCGGCTTCTGTTTCGCCCAGCGTATCAAGCATCATTCCGGCGGCCGCGATGGTGGCTACCGGGCAGATGACGTTCTGGCCGGTGTATTTGGGCGCGGAACCGTGAATCGGCTCAAACATTGAGACGCCTTCGGGATTGATGTTCCCGCCGGCCGCTATTCCCAGCCCGCCCTGGGTTACCGCGGCCAGGTCGGTGATGATATCCCCGAATATATTGCTGGTGACGATGACGTCAAACCATTCCGGGTTCTTTATCATCCACATCGTGGTGGCGTCCACGAAAGCATAATCTTGTTTTATTCCGGGGAACTCTTTTCCCACTTCTACCAGGGTTCGGCGCCAGAGGTCACCGGCGTGGGTCAGGACGTTCGCCTTGTCGCAGCAGGTTATCTTCTTCATCCGGCTACGGCGCTGACAGACCTTGTAGGCGTAGCGGATGCAGCGCTCCACTCCCTTGCGGGTATTGACGTCTTCCTGGACCGCAATCTCGTCCGGCGTCCCTTTTTTGAAACAGCCGCCCATTCCGGTGTAGGCGCCTTCCGTATTTTCGCGCACGACCACGTAATCTATCTGTTCCGGTCCTTTATCCTTGATTGGCGTCCAGACGCCGGGGTAGAGTTTAACCGGCCTCAGGTTTATGTACTGGTCAAGGGCAAAGCGCAGTTTCAAGAGAAGGCCGTGTTCCAGGATGCCGGTCTTTACGTCCGGGTGGCCGACCGCGCCCAGGTAGATGGCGTCCAGTTTCCGGAACTCCTCAATCGCGCTGTCCGGCAGGATTTCCCCGGTCTTCAGGTAGCGTTCCCCGCCGAAATCGTAATTAACCAGTTCAAACTTAAGGGAAAATTTTTGTCTGACCGCTTCCAGGACTTTCAGACCTTCCCGGATTATCTCCGGCCCCACTCCGTCTCCGGGAATAACGCCTATCTTGTAACTTTTTTTTCCGGTCGCCCATTTTAAGAGTCCTCCGTTTTCCACGATTTCGGTTAAGAATTTTGGGAATTCTTTTATTGTAAAGGTCCGGTTTTCGCTCTTGTCTTCAATCTTTCCGGCGGTCAGGTCTATAACGATTTCAGCGCCTTCTTTAATTGCCGACGCGGCTTCCGACGATTCGATAATCGGCAGTCCGGTATTGATGGCGTTGCGAAAGAAGATGCGCGCAAAAGATTTCGCAATTACGGCGGAGACGCCGGCGCCTTTTAAAGCCAGGACCGCGTGCTCCCGGCTGCTGCCGCAGCCGAAATTTTCACCGGCGATAATAATGTCTCCGGGCTTTACCTTTTTCGAAAACTTCGGGTCGGCGTCTTCCATGCAGTGCTTGCCGAGTTCCGCGGCTTCGTAAGCGGTCATATACCGGGCCGGGATAATCAGGTCGGTGTTGATGTTGTCGCCGAATTTCCAAACCTTACCTTGTAGTTTCATAATTTTTAGGTTGAGATTGCCGCGCCCTGAGTTCAGGACAGGCGAGACGCCTGTCCTACCGAAGGGCTCGCAATGAC
>CAZBFL010000220.1:0-1886 GCA_964491175.1 uncultured bacterium | reverse complement strand
GTATGATTTGGGATAATCAATATTTCTTCTCCTTTAGACATAACAATATGACGCCCTTTTTGTCGTATCACCACATAGCCGCATTTTTAAAAACTCATACAATATCAGCTCCAGATACCGGGAGTCTTGATGTCATACCGTGATCTCAATAACTGAACAATGAGACTTCATATCTACCGAATTAAAGGCCTCTTCGTGTGCGGTTTTTAGGTATACCCCAATCGCCTCACGAATATTTGTTATAGCTTCTTCACGGGTTTTTCCCTGAGAATGGCATTATAAATATTATTGAATATTTCATAATAAATAAGTTTATGGACACAATATTTTTTAGTAAATCCATTTACAGAATTGTTTTTATGTTCGTATGTTCTTTTCAACAAATCGTTTGTTACCCCGATGTATAAGGTGCCGCTTTTCTTACTCGTCAGTATATAGACATAATATTGGCCCATTTTAATGGATTCCTGCTAACTACATGCAGGAATGACATTTTTGCTTTTTACGGTACCAGTCCACGGTGATTTTCAGACCTTCCTTGAAACTGACTTCCGGCTTCCATCCGAGTTTTTTGATCCTCTCCCAGTTAACGGCATAGCGCCAGTCATGTCCGGGACGGTCCGGAACGCTTTGAATCAGGGAGAGCGGCGCATCCAGCAAAAGAAGGATCGATTTGGCCACTTCCGTATTTGTCAGATGGTTTCCGGACCCGATGTTATAGACCAGTCCTTCTTTTCCCCGGCGCAGGACCAGGTCTATTGCCCGACAGTTATCTTCCACAAAAAGCCAGTCGCGCTGGTTTCCGCCGCTACCGTAAAGGGGTAGGGGTTTGCCGGAGAGCGCCAGGGAGATGAAGAGCGGAATCAGCTTTTCCGGATATTGCCTGGGTCCGTAATTATTAGTGCTGCGGGTAATCAGGACCGGCAGGCGGTAGGTGGTGTGATAAGCAAGGCAAAGGAGGTCGGCCGCCGCCTTGCTGGCCGAGTACGGGGATGAAGGTCGCAGAGGCGCTTCTTCGTCTGCGAAATCGTTGGCAATACTGCCGTAGCATTCGTCGGTTGATATCTGGACAAAACGGGGTATTTTCAGGCGCCGGCAGGCATCCAGCATAGTGCCGACCCCAATGAAATTTGTCTGCAGAAATAGTTCCGGGCCGGTGATGCTGCGGTCAACGTGGCTTTCGGCTGCAAAATTTACCACCGCGTCGCAGCCTTCCATAATTTCGCAGGTCAGTTTTTGGTCGCAGATATCTACTTGAACAAAAGAGTAGTTGCGGTTTCCGGCGATTTCCGCGAGGTTGGCCTGGTTTCCGGCATAGGTAAGTTTGTCCAGGTTGATTACGGAATCTTCCGGATGATTTTTCAGGGTGTGAATTATAAAGTTAGAACCGATAAAACCGCAGCCGCCGGTAATTAGAATTTTCATATAAGCAATGTCATTGCGAGTCCTTCGGTAGGACAGGCGTCCCGCCTGTCCTGAATTCAGGACGCGGCAATCACGTTTTCAAGGTTTGAGATTGCCACGCTCTCTTTGTTCGCTCGCAATGACTTTTTGTTTTTTGGCAACCAGGTTGTTGGCGGTCAGCAGGGATTCAAATGTGCCGGCGTCGGTCCACCAGCCTTCCAGGAAATCAAAAGTCAGTTCCTCTTTTTCAAGATACCAGTTATTGACGTCGGTAATTTCCATTTCGCCGCGTCCGGATGGTTTCAGGTGACGGATTATCTCGAAAACCTGATGGTCGTAAAAGTAGACGCCGGTGACCGCATAATTGCTCGGCGGGATTTTTGGTTTTTCAATAATCTTTAATATCTTCCCGTTCCGAATTTGGGCGCAGCCGAACCTCTCCGGGTGTACCTGGAGCTCCTGTTCTTCCCTCTGCTGCGCTT
>CAZBFL010000219.1:0-1904 GCA_964491175.1 uncultured bacterium | reverse complement strand
CCGCAGCAGAAGGTGAAGTTAGGTCTTGACCTGAGAGGCGGCATGCAGTTAGTCCTCCAGGTTCAGCCGGCCGCAGAACTGTCTAACGTTTCCATCACCGATTTGACCGACCGCACGATGGAGGTCATCCGGAACCGGGTGGACTCCCTGGGTATCGCCGAACCGATTCTGCAAAAAGTCGGACAGGATCGGATTATGGTTCAGATGCCCGGAATCGAAAACCCGGAAAGAGCCCTGGAAATTCTGGGAAAGACCGCCTATCTTGAATTCAAAATGGTGGAAGATAACCCGGAACTTCTGAGGGCGGCCATGGAAGGCAAAGTTCCCGAGGGTTACCAGTTGCTCTACGAATACGAAAAAGATGCCCGGGGAATGTCCCGGCCCAACACGCCGTTCCTTGTGCTGACACAAGCACTTTTAAGCGGTCAGGATTTAAACAACGCCCGCCTGAGTTACAGCCAGGGAGCGCTCCCGGTCGTTGACCTGGAGCTCAACTCCGAAGGCGCCAAAAAGTTTGCTGACGTAACATCCGCCAACATTGGTAAACGGCTGGCCATCGTGCTGGACGGAATCGTCCAATCTGCTCCGGTCATTAAGGAAAGAATCCCATCCGGCAGGGCCCAAATCTCCGGAAGTTTTACCACCCAGGAAGCCAACGATTTGGCTTTGGTGCTGCAGGCCGGCGCTCTGCCGGCCAGGATTGAAGTCATTGACCGGACCGTCGTCGGCCCGAGTTTGGGAAAAGATTCCATCAATAACGGTATTAAAGCATGCCTGTTGGGCGCAATCATGGTCGTAGCTTTTATGATTGTCTATTATACCGCCGGCGGACTGGTGGCAAACTTTGCCCTGGCCCTTAATATTTTCATCCTGTTGGGGGTACTGTCGTACTTTCGCTCCACCTTAACCCTGCCCGGCATCGCCGGCATCGCCCTGACTATCGGGATGGCGGTGGACGCCAATGTCCTTATCTTTGAGCGCATCCGGGAGGAACTGCGCGGGGGCAAGACCATCCGGGCTGCGCTGGACCGTGGTTATGAACGGGCCATGGTGGCCATCATTGACTCCAACGTTACCACCATAATTGCCGCCATCTCCCTCTTCATCTTCGGCCGCGGTTCGATAAAAGGTTTCGGCCTCACCCTGACCATCGGCATCCTGGCCAACATCTTCACCGCAGTGCTGGCAACCCGGCTAATTTACGATTTTGCGTTAAGCAAGTTTCCGGTCAAGAAATTGAGGATAGGATAAAAATCAGATGAATATATTTCCCCATATACCCAAATTTGACTTTATGGGCAAAAGGGGCATCTTCTTCACCCTTTCGCTCTTGCTTACGGTTGGCGGCTTGATCGCAACCTTCTGGCGCGGACCCGGTCTCCTTTCCGCAGATTTTACCGGCGGTTATCTCACCCAACTGCAGTTTAGCCAACCGATTGACATCGGAGAAATACGAACCCTTCTGCTCGGCCGCGGTTATTCCGACGTCGCGCTTCAAAAGGTCGGCGAACAGGGGAATAAGATTATCATCAAAACCAAGAAAGGCGGCGGAGAAATAATTCCGATTATCAAAGAGGCGTTTCCCCGGCAGGCGGTTGAAGTGCTCGGCGAAGAACAGATAAGCCCGACGATGGGAAAAACGATACGAAAACAGACTGTTTTGGGCTGCCTGATTGCCATCATCGGCATCCTTATTTACATAGCCGCCCGTTTTGAATTCCGCTTTGCGGTCGGCGCGATTGTTGCTCTCGTTCATGACCTCCTGGTCGCGCTGGCTTTGCTGGCCATAACCGGAAGGCAGGTGGACAGCCTGGTTATCGCGGCTTTCCTGACCATCCTGGGCTATTCTGTAAACGATACGGTCGTCATCTTTGACCGCATCCGGGAAAATCTCAGGGGCCTGC
>CAZBFL010000218.1:0-1907 GCA_964491175.1 uncultured bacterium | reverse complement strand
TTCTTGCACCATACGTATTACGCGCACCTCCTTAACAGCATCGAAGAGGCCTGCCGCAAGAACGGATACCACATCGTTGTCATCCAGGGGAGGTCCCGCGGGAACAAAAATAATTTTCTGCTTCAGGAGGATTTTGAATTCCTGCTGGCGCGGCAGATAGACGGACTTTTGATCGATTTAAAGCTGGACGATTCCCTGGTGCGCTACCTGGAGAGAGAAGGCCTGCCTCTGGTTTTTATCGACATTCCGCCGGCCGGGAACCAATTTTTCCTTGTCGGCACCGCTGACTTTGAAGGCGGCAAAGAGATAACCGATTATCTGCTGCGGGCAGGCCACCGCCGGATAGTTTTTCTGGCCGGTCAGAAGGATTCTTACACCAGCCAAAACCGTCTGGCCGGGTACCGGGCCGCCCTGACCGGGGCCGGGATTACTTTTGACGGAAAATTGGTTCATTATACCAACTACCATTATAACGGCGGATATCAGGCAGCCTGCAGGCTGCTGTCGAACGGACCGGGGAGACCGTTTTCGGCTATCGTCTGCGCCAACGACTATATCGCCCTCGGCGCTATGACCGCCCTGAGCCAGAAGAACGTCAAAGTGCCACAGGAAGTTTCCGTAACCGGGTTCGGCGGCACCGAGAACAGTTTTTATACGACACCTCCTTTAACGACCATGGGCCAGCCGGTTGAAAAGATAGGCCGGAAGGCCGTAGAACTGATCATGGCTCGGATTGAAGATTCCCGGAAAAAACCCGAAAAGATTTTGCTGCCGGCGACACTCCTGGAACGCGCTTCCGTAAGGCCGGTTAAGACAGGATAAGAACCGGTGTCGTTCTTTTCGAAATAAAAACAAACAAAGGAGCAACGATGAATAACGTTCGTTCCGAATCGGCCGCAAAAGGGAGACCGTTAAGTCTCCCGGCGGTGTTCAACAAGCCGATCGACCCGGCGTCAGACCCTGATTTCAAGACCCGCAAGACCAAGCCGGTCACCCCGGAAGAGATGGGCGGTTACTACCTGACCGCCGGGATGCGCCACTTCCAGCAGAAAGACGGCCTGATAGACCTGGAACTGCTCAAAAAGGACCTGGACCTCTGGCACAACCCCAGCCTTCAACCCGGAGAGACCGCAGCCGACCTGATGCACCACAACTTCGGCCAGGCGCTCTGGCTTAACGTGACTTTTCTGCGCGCCAAAAACTGGAAAGAAGCGATCGATGAAATAAAAAAGCGCGGCCTTTATCTTTACGACTGCTGGGGCACCATCCCCGGTTTAAAAGATTTTCTGGAAGGCGGCGGTACCCTGAACGTACCGGACGAGGCGCACGAATACATAATGAAGACGCTCGGCGACCACTTCCTGGGATGGGACAACGGCGAACATGACGGCCGCTGGTTCTGGCAAGTTATGAGGGTTTCTCCGACGCCGGTTGACCGCAAAGATGCACACCGCTATTTTCTGGGGTGGTTCCAGCCTTTCTTTGCAGATTTACAAAACTACGTTAATTCCCTCTGCGGACTGCTCTTTCCCCACTACTTCGCCAGGATGGAGGGACAGCGCCTCATCGGCGCGGAGTTCATTCAGGCTTTGCCCAGTGTGACGATGTGGGCCGCTTGGGTCAGGGGTGCGGCCCGTCAGTACCAGATGCTATGGTTTTCCGGAACCAGCATCTTTACCAATTTTGGCTATAAGAGTTTTGAATCCGACCGCTTCCGGTCCCTGAACCTTAGTTCAAAAAATACCGAACCGTCTTTCGGCATCGGTTACACTGCTTCCCAGGGCGGCCCGGACCGCGGGCCGACTATGCCGCTTTTGCGCAGGGTCTGGTACGCCCTTTATATGTACGGAACCAACATAGAGACGATAGAGACCTCACAGTTGTACCGGCCGGCAGGTTCCATACAA
>CAZBFL010000217.1:0-1918 GCA_964491175.1 uncultured bacterium | reverse complement strand
GAAGGATAGCGGCGCCGGAAGAGGCCGCATCCGACCTGGGAATACGCGCCGGCCTTTTGACTCTGGAAAGGGCGAAATTTTCACCGGAACAAATTGACGCCATAATTACCGCAACCATCACCGGAGATTATCATTTTCCGTCGACCGCCTGTCTCATCCAGAAAGGGCTGGGCGCTTGCAATGCTTTTGCTTTTGATCTGGCTGCGGCTTGTTCCGGTTTTCTTTACGGGCTGGCCTGCGGTCGCGGATTGATTATTTCCGGTCAGTGCCGGAACGTTCTGCTGGTCGCCGCGGAGACGATGAGCCGGGTGACCGACTATACCGACCGGGGTACCTGCGTTCTCCTGGGTGACGGCGCCGGCGCCGTCCTTCTTTCGGCCGATGACAAAGACGCCGTGCTGGGCAGTTATCTGGCGTCCGACGGCGGTTATGCCGATCTTCTTTTTATGCCGGCCGGAGGAAGCCGTCAGCCGGCAAGCTGCGAAACCGTGGATAAACGCCTCCATTTCATGAAGATGGAAGGCCAGGCGCTTTTTAAGGTGGCGGTGCAGTCAATGACTGAGGCGGCCCGAAAGGCCATGGCCCAGGCCGGGGTAAGCCCGGAGGAGATATCGCTGGTTATTCCGCACCAGGCAAATTTGCGTATAATTCAAATGGTAGCCAAGAACCTTTCCGTGCCGATGGGAAAAGTTTTTTTGAATATCCGGGAGTACGGAAATATGTCGGCGGCTTCGGTGGCAGTCGGTCTGGATGAAGCGGTTGCCGGCGGCCGGGTAAAGACCGGCGACCTGGTTCTTCTGTTTGCTTTCGGAGCCGGCCTGACCTGGGCCGCTACCGTGTTGAGATTATAACCATTCTTGACAAAGAGTAAATTCGGAAGATACAATAAAGGAAGAAGATGCGCTATTTAAAATTATCCCTGATTTCAACCTGCCTTTTTTTTACGCCGGTTTTACTTTATGCCCAGCCGGAACACATCGTTGCCAAAGGGGAAAACCTTTATCGTATCGCCAAAGAACACAACGTTTCCGTTGAAGATTTAAAACGGCTCAACAACCTTTCCGGCAATCTTATCCATTCGGGTCAGAAACTGGTAATCAGCAGTACGGAAGACGAGGAGAGCAAAGCATCCGAAGTCGGTTCGGTTTACCACACCAAAAAGACATACCACCGGATTCAAAGCGGCGACACTTTATCCAAGATTGCCCGCAAGTTTGGAATTACGGTTACGGAACTGAAACGTCTCAACCCGAACGTTTCCGCGACCCGGCTTAAGATTAACAAACGTCTTCTGGTTAAGGTTGACCGGGTTCGCGTACCCGAAGAAACAGAGCCAAGGCTGGAAATTGCCAAAAATGTGCCGGCCGCCGAATTCGAAAAATCCAGATTGCCTAAAGGAATTTCGGTGGAAGGCGTTGCGTCGGAACTTCTGGAAAGGGCGTTCGCTTTTCTGGATGTGCCGTATCGATTAGGCGGATTCAGCAATCTGGGGATTGATTGTTCCGGTCTGGTTAAGAAAGCTTTTGCTTCGGTCGGAATTGAACTTCCCCGGACAGCCAGGACCCAATTCCTGGAAGGCACACCGGTTCCCCTCGCGGAGATTTCACCCGGTGATTTACTATTTTTCGCCAGGTCGACAACCGGCCGGTCTCCGTCACACGTGGCTATCTATCTGGGCAACGGTTTAATTCTGCACGCCAGCCGCGCTGCCCGCCGCGTCATTGTCGACAGTTTTGAATCGTCCGCTTACCTGAAGAGCCGCTGTCTCGGCGCCCGCCGTATTTTAAACGATTCCAAAAATCAGTAAACCGCACCATAGTCAAAATGAAATTAAAACCGTAGCGGTCGGATTCATCCGACACGACAATACGCACGATATCGTGCCGGAGGCAGACCCGCCTCCGGCGTAAATCGCACC
>CAZBFL010000216.1:0-1968 GCA_964491175.1 uncultured bacterium | reverse complement strand
TTCAGGACAGGCGGGACGCCTGTCCTACCGAAGGACTCGCAATGACAAACAAATATGAGAATTGAGATTTATGATACCACGTTACGGGACGGCAGCCAGGGAGAGCGCGTCTCTTTTTCCCTGGAGGACAAGTTCAAGATTGTCCATAAATTGGATGATTTCGGATTCGACTACATTGAAGGCGGCTGGCCGGGCAGCAACCCCAAAGACGAGGCTTTTTTCCAAAAATCCCGTAAGTTGAGTTTAAAAAAAGTAAAAATCACGGCTTTCGGCAGTACCTGCCGGGCCGGTGCGCCTGCTTCAAATGATAAAAACCTCCAGAAACTGCTGGAAGCGGAAACCGAAGTCATCGCCCTGTTCGGCAAGTCCTGGGACCTCCACGTTAAGAACGTTCTGCGGATAACCCTTTCCGAAAATCTGGACCTGATATCAAATTCCATTGAATACCTGCGCAAACAGGGCCGCCGCGTCTTCTTTGATGCGGAACATTTTTTTGACGGATACCGCGAAAACCCGGAGTATGCCTTAAAGTCCGTCCAGACAGCCGCTGAAGCAGGCGCGGAAAAAATAGTCCTGTGCGATACCAACGGCGGCTTTCTTCCCGAACAGATAAAAACCGCTTTAATAGCCGTAAAGAAAAAAACAAAGACGCCTCTTGGAATCCACGTCCACAACGACGGCGGGTTGGCGGTCGCCAATACGCTGGCCGCAGTTTCCGAAGGCACCGTCCAGATTCAAGGCACCGTCAACGGTTTGGGCGAACGGTGCGGAAACGCCGACCTGTTGGTCATCATCCCCACCCTGCAACTGAAGATGGGTTATCAATGCCTGGAACCGGAAAAGTTAAAACAGATAAGCGGCCTTTCCCGGTATATCTATGAACTGGCTAACCTGGTGCCGGTCAACAACCAGCCGTTCGTCGGCATCTCCGCTTTTGCCCATAAGGGAGGCGTTCACGTAGATGCGATGAGGAAAGAAGCAAAAAGTTACGAACACATCGACCCGGCCCTGGTAGGTAACGAACGCCGCATCCTGGTTTCGGAATTGGCCGGCAGCGCCACAATCCTATTCAAAATTGAACGTTTCGGCATAAAGCAAAAAGGACCGGAAACGAAAAAGATTCTGGAACAATTGACTAAACTGGAAAAAGAGGGTTACCAGTTTGAAGCGGCCGACGGTTCTTTTCAACTCCTGGTGGCGGAAGGGCTGGGTAAACGGCCGCGATTTTTTCAGTTTAAGGAGTTCCGAGTCATTGTGGAGCGAAAGAACGGGATGATTGTTTCGGAAGCGGCGGTCAAGGTTAAAGTGGGAGACAAAATAGAACATACGATTGCCGAAGGAGACGGACCGGTCAACGCCCTCGATGCCGCCTTAAGAAAAGCGCTGATTAAGTTCTATCCGGTGCTGGCTGAAATGCGATTGACGGATTACCGGGTGCGGGTACTCAATCCGGAAGCAGCCACTGCGGCCAAGGTACGGGTCTTGATTGAGTCCTCCGACCAGAAAGAGAGCTGGGGGACGGTGGGACTGTCCGAAAATATTATTGAGGCAAGTTTGCAGGCGCTGACCGACAGTATTGATTATAAGTTGATGAAGGGAAATTAGGTTTTACGTTGCTGAAGAGTATAGAGATAGTGATAGCGTCCCTGTTTTTCCATAAGTTCCTGGTGTGTGCCTTCCTCTAAAATGTTTCCTTTTTCCATAACGATAATCCAATCGCAATCCCGCAGAGTTGACAGCCGGTGAGCGATTATCAGGCAGGTCCGGCCGGCGATTACCTTCTCCATCGCTTCCTGAACCAGGCGCTCGGATTCGGAATCAAGGTTGCTGGTCGCCTCGTCCAAGATTAAAATTTTCGGGTTGGCCAGAACCGCCCGGGCTAAAGCCAGCCGCTGCCTCTCTCCGCCGGAAAGAAGAACCCCCCGCTCCCCGATCAAAGTATCATATTTTTCCGGAAGGGTTTCAATC
>CAZBFL010000215.1:0-2045 GCA_964491175.1 uncultured bacterium | reverse complement strand
CTCTACGACGCCGTTAATGCTTACCGGGCGAACCAGCGGCAGGGAAACGCTTCCACGAAGACAAAGAGCGAAGTGCGCGGCGGCGGCAAAAAACCCTGGCGGCAGAAGGGCACCGGCCGGGCCCGGGTCGGTTCGATCCGCTCTCCGTTGTGGCGGGGCGGCGGCGTTATCTTTGGGCCCAAACAGCGGGAGTACCGGGTGGACCTGCCGGAAAAAGTTAAAAGAACAGCTCTGAAGGAAGCATTTAAGGATAAAGTTCTTTCGGGGAAGGTTTATTTGCTTTCCGAGTTCCAGGTTCCGGAGGCTAAAACAAAAATCGTCAGCCGATTTTTGCAAAAATCTTCCCTATCTGGTAAAATACTTATTTCTCTTCCTAAGGAAGCAGAACTTTTTCGCCGGGCGGGAAGGAATATACCCGGCGTAATTTTTTCCGACTGGAAATCGTTGAATTTTTACCATATTTTAAATTCCGATTGTCTCCTGATTTCCCAGGACGTCTGGAATGAGGTTAAGGCAGGGGCGGGGTTGCATCCCCGCCCGCATACAAAATGACGACGCCGACCAAGGTCGGTAACGATAATATGGACGCAGCTAATATCATCCGGTTTCCGTTAGTCACCGAAAAAGGCAGTTCTTTTTTGCAGCCGCAGAACAAATACCAGTTTTCGGTTCTGGTTTCGGCCAATAAACCGGAAATCAAAAAAGCGGTGGAAAAGATTTATAAGGTAAAAGTCATCGCGGTGCACATTTCCAATTTTAAGGGTAAGAAACGGCAGTATCGCAGGCAGGAAGGGAAGAAACCCGACTGGAAAAAAGCCGTCGTTACCTTGAAGAAAGGGGAACGCATTGAGTTTGTCTAAGAGAAGGCCGGTAACACCGACCAACCGTCATGCTGTTTTGCCGGATTTTGCGGAAATAACAAAAACGAAGCCGGAAGAGAAACTTCTGGTTCGTCAACGTAAAAAAGGCGGCCGGAACAATCGGGGCCGCGTGACGTTGCGTCACCGGGGCGGTGGACACCGCCGCCATTACCGCCTGATAGATTTCAGAGAAGATAAACCGCTGGCGGGCAAGATTATCGCCATTGAATACGACCCCAATCGAAGCGCGCGGCTGGCGCTGATTCAATACCCGGACGGTGAACGCCGTTACGTGCTGGCCACAACCGGAATGAGTGTTGCCGGCCAGGTTACATCCGTTTCCGAAGCTCCGGTTGCGGAAGGGAACCGGGTCCCGTTGAGGGCTATTCCCGAAGGAAGCAATGTCTGCTGTCTTGATTTGAATCCGGGCAGGGGCGCCCAGATTGTCCGGTCCGCCGGAGCCACCGCCGTTTTGATGTCCAAGACCGATAAATACGCCCAGGTAAAACTTCCTTCCGGTGAAATAAGATTTTTCCTGCTGGATTGCCGCGCTAAATTAGGAACCATCGGCAACGCGGAGCATCGTTACGAATCGCTGGGTAAAGCCGGTCGTACCCGTTGGCGCGGCCGCCGGCCGATTGTGCGTGGAGTGGTAATGAATCCGATTGACCATCCTCTGGGCGGCGGCGAAGGAAAGAGTTCCGGAGGCAGACCGCCGGTAAGCCCGCAGGGAAAACCGGAAGGCGTAAAAACCCGGAACCGGAAACGGTTTTCTCAAAAACTGATCGTCAAGCGCCGTAAATAATAACTGAGGTCAAAAGATGAGCCGGTCGTTAAAAAAGGGACCACTGATCGACCAGAAACTCCTCAAGAAGATTGAGAAGGTGAAGAAGGGCGGCCGCAAGGAACAGATTCGCACCTGGAGTCGTTCCAGTCAGATCAGCCCGGAATTTGTGGGGATGACTATTGCGATTCACAACGGCAAGGTTTTTATTCCGGTCTACATTACGGAAAACATGGTCGGACACCGGTTGGGCGAATTTTCGCCCACGCGCACTTTTCGCCACCACGGGATGCATACCGAGCGTGCAATCGCCAAAAAATAATAATTTACCTATGGCTACAGTGACGGCGAAAACAAAGTATGTGAGAATAAGCCCTCAAAAAACGAGGGAAGTACTCTAC
>CAZBFL010000214.1:0-2051 GCA_964491175.1 uncultured bacterium | reverse complement strand
AGGCATCGGATTCGGAACACAGATTGAGGAGAAAGGCCAGGGTCATCAAGGCCGCAATAGCCAGGGGGAGGTTACGCGAGAATATCAGCAGGTTTTCCCGCGGCAACCCTACCTGGACGAAAGAGGCGACCAGCGCTCCGACGATTAAATATTTGCCCATCAGGAAGAAATCGTCTCCGGCGTGGCTGAAGACAGTCAGCCAGTTTTTGGAGTGATGGCAGTGCTCTTCCTGGCAGCACTCTTCTCCGGAATGGTTATTTTTTACCGGCAGAAGCGCTGTTTTCTCGAAGCGTTTGGATGCGAAACCGATGGTGGTTCCGATTAAAAAAGCAAGCGCCGGACGCCAGAATATTACTTTCGGGTCGTTCCAAAAAGCCAGGCTGGTAGATGCCAGAACAGTGACATTAATGATGGGCCCGGTCAGCATGTAGGTAATGGCAACGGAGAAAGGCACCCCTTTTTTCAGCAGGCGGCGCACAACCGGTATGATACCGCATTCGCATATCGGGAGAGCCAGTCCAAGCAGACCGGCAACCGGAATAAGCCATAGCGTATTTTTCTTTTCAAAGATACGAGTAATCGCTTTTTCCGGCAGATAAACCTCAATTAATCCGGAAATTACGGAACCGATTAAAATGAAAGGGAGCGCTTCCAGGACGATTGCCATCAAAAATACGGTAAAAGCCTGGATTGCCGGCGCCCGGAAAAAGACCGGGATGCTTTGCCAGGCGCGGTTTTCAATTAAATTAGGCAGGCTGAATAAAAAGAGCGTGACAATAGTTATCAGCAGTTTTTCGCTTGCGCCCGGCTTCTTCATTTGACAGGCTAAATTTATTCAGTTATAATATTAATGAAAATAATTATCAATAGCAAATTGCTATCATTATAACATATTTGGGAAAAATCAGTCAAATGGAGCGCAAAGTCAGTTTTTCGAGGAAGTGCGGCCGTTCCGTCTGGTGGCACGGCCGGTTACGAAACTGCGGATATCGGTTGACCTTTCCCCGGCAGGCGATTATGGAATTTTTACAGCGGACCGGCGGCCACCTTCCCGTTGAAGAGATTTACCGTAATATTCATAAAACTTTTCCTTCCATCGGCCTGACCACCGTTTACCGGACATTAGAAGTTCTGGTTGAGATGGGTCTGGTTTCCCGACTCGATTTCGGAGACGGGAAGAGCCGTTACGAACTATCTTCGAGTTCCGGGGGCAATCACCACCACCATCTTTGTTGCACCAATTGCGGCCGGATTATTGACTATCAGGAATTTTTAGAGGAAGAGAAGAAGGTGATTAAGAATATTGAAGAAGCTTTGAGCCGAAAGCACAATTTTCAGATTAACGAACACCAGATTCAATTTCTGGGTTTATGTCACGATTGCCGCGGAAAGGGGGTGAGATAAGATGCCGTTTGGAGACGGAACAGGGCCGAATGGTCTGGGTCCGATGACCGGGAGAGGCGCCGGATACTGCGCCGGCTACGGAATGCCCGGCTATGCGAATCCAATCCCCGGCCGGGGTTATTTTGGCGGGGGCAGAGGATTTTTTGGCCGCGGCGGAGGCAGAGGACGGCGCAACCGTTACTACGCAACCGGTCTTCCCGGTTGGTATCGGGCAGGTATGGGTCTTCCGGCCTGGGGAGGTTATCCGGTGCCTCCGGCGGGTCCGGAATTAAGCCCGCAGAATGAAGCGGTATTGCTTAAGGAACAGGTTTCCGCGATGGAAAAGGAGATAAAGGAGATACACCGGTACATTGCGGAACTGGAGAAGCTTGCCGCCGAGGAAAAGGCGGGAACGGAAAAGAAGTAAGGAATAAAAACAGGGGGCAACCTTTTGGCTGCCCCCTGTTTAAAAAATGTTTAAAAGGAAACAACAATGGTTAATTTGACCGCCAAGAAGATATTTCTGACCAAAGGGGTTGGCCGGGACCGGGAGAAACTGACCAGCCTGGAGCGGGCGCTTAGGGACGCCGGCATCGCGCCTTTCAACCTGGTGCCCATCACCAGCATCTTCCCGCCGGGCGCCAAACTAATCAGCCGGGAAGCCGGCC
>CAZBFL010000213.1:0-2065 GCA_964491175.1 uncultured bacterium | reverse complement strand
AAGTATAACCCCAATATCAAAAGAACTATCTTCCGGATGGCAGAGATATTGAGTGCCGACCACCAATATATATCCGGGCAGGCCGCGGATTTTTTAAAATCCCGCTGTTTCCTCAATGATGCGTCTCCTCCCCCAAAATATAGTAGGACAGGCGTCTCGCCTGTCAAAACAAGTGGGACAGGCGTCTCGCCTGTCGCGGGTCACATGAATCGCGCCCCTACAAATACAGCGGAGGGATATAAAATCCCCCGCAGGGAATTTTTGTCTCTTTCCCTTTCCCTGCAACGCGAGGTTCTGCGCCAGGCGCTAAGCGGCCTGATGGAAACCGCTTACCGGGTTGATTACGAAGAGATTGAATACCTGCGGCGTTTTTTTCTTTCCGGCCGAAGCCGGAAAATCCGGATTTCCGGTAATCTCCAGGCGGTGATGGCCAAAGAATTTTTTATTCTTTCGGAGGGGTAAATGAATAGGCTGGAAATATTTTCACTGAAGGGAAAGGCGGCGCTGGTAACCGGCGGCGCCGGTCTGTACGGCCGACAAATTGTCTTGGCGCTGGCTGAGGCCGGGGCAAAGACCTATGTCGCCTCACGCAACCTGAAAATTCTGGAAGAACTGGCCGGGGAAGACCAAGCGCGGGGTCTGGACGTAACGGCGCTGCAGTATGACCAGGCGGAAGAAGGTTCCATTCTTAAGTTAAGAGACGAAGTCAAAAAACGCGGCCAAAGGGTTGATGTCCTGGTAAACAACTCCGTTTTACGGCCGATGTCGAAAGGTTACCGGGATGATGCGGCGGCCTTTGCCGAGAGCATGAAGGTCAATGCGACCGGGCTCTTCATCATTACGCGCGTTTTTGGTGACCTGATGGCGGAACAGGGCGGCGGTTCAATCATCAACATCGGTTCCATCCAGGGGATGGTCGGTCCCGACCCCTTCATCTATCGGGGGACGGAGATGAGCGGATGGTACCCGGATTATTTTTTCCATAAGGGAGGCATGATAAACTTTACCCGGTTCATCGCCAGTTATTACGGAATGAAAAACGTGCGGTGCAACTGCATCAGCCCGGGCGGGTTCCGGACCGAGAAAATGCCGGAGGCGTTTGTGCGGCAATACAGCGAAAAAACCTTTTTGGGACGGTTGGCAGGCGATACCGACCTGATGGGGATAATTATCTTTCTCGCTTCAGACGCTTCCGCCTATATTACCGGAACAAACATTCCGGTCGACGGCGGGTATACCGCTAAATAACGTCCTGCCCCTTATAAAAGGATAGAAAAGCCCGATAGGTGCAGTAAAGGTCGCCCTTGTGGCTCACTTCGTAAGGCGAATGCATGGAAAGTAAAGCCGGTCCGATATCAATCGTCTCTATATTCTGGCGGGCCAGGTATTTGGCCACCGTACCGCCGCCGCCCTTGTCAATCTTGCCCAGTTCTCCGGTCTGCCAGAACACCCGGTTTTTTTCAAAAAGCCGGCGCAGGTAAGCCACGTATTCGGCGCCGGCTTCGCTGCTTCCGAATTTTCCGCCGTGCCCGGTATATTTGGTTACCACCGTGCCGTAACCCAGCCGGGGGGTATTTTGCGCTTCGTTTACCTCCCGGTAACTCGGGTCAAGGCCGGCGTTTACGTCGGCGCTGACGGCGTACGATTTGGCCAGCATCCGGGACAGTTCCGTTTCCGTAATTCCGGCCAACTGACAGAGGAAAAGGTTTAAAAAGCCGGATTGGACGCTGCTGATTCCTTCGCTGCCGATCTCTTCTTTGTCCATCAGCAGGCAAATGCTGGTATATTCCGGTTCACCCGCCTCCAGAAAGGCTTGAAAGGAAGCGTAAGCACAGATACGGTCATCCTGCCCGTAGCCGAGAATGAGACTGCGGTCCAGACCCAGTTCCCGGGCCGGGCCGGCCGGCACCGCGGCCAATTCCGCGCTGATTAAATCCTCTTCTTTTATCCCGTAAGTTCGGTAAAGCAGTTCTAAAACCGCTTCTTTTATGCGGTTTTTAACCGGCGGCGCCTTTTTGTCCTTTTTCTCCGGGACCGGCAGGGAACCGATTAAAAGGTTCAGTGA
>CAZBFL010000212.1:0-2068 GCA_964491175.1 uncultured bacterium | reverse complement strand
GGCGGCGATCTTCTTGTGGTCCCCGGAAAGCAGAACTTCCGGCACCCCAACCCCCCGCCACCGGGCCGGCCGGGTATAGTGCGGCCAGTCCAGAAGATTGTCGTTGAAAGAATCCTGTTCGGCCGCTCCTGCCGGCAGGACACCCGGCAGCAGACGCGTCACCGCATCAACCACCACCAGGGCCGCCGTCTCTCCGGCGGAAAGAACGTAATCGCCGATTGAAAGCTGCCGGTCGCAAAGGTCCGCCACCCGCTCATCCATCCCTTCGTAATGACCGCAGAGCAGGATAAGCCCTCCCTTCCTGGAAAGTTTTCGCACCAGGGACTGGTTCAAAACCTGGCCGGCCGGTGAAAGCATGATTCTTTCCGCCTTCGGATTAACTTCCCGCGCTTTTTCAAGCGCTTTGGCAACCGGACCGACCATCATTACCATGCCTACTCCGCCGCCAAACGACTTGTCGTCAATCTTCCGGTGCCGGTCGGTCGTAAAATCACGCAGGTCGTGGACCTGAAGGTCCAGGATTCCCGCTTCTCTGGCCCGGCCGATAATACTTAAATCCAGAGGCGAAAAAGCCTCGGGAAATATGGTGATGATGTCTATCCGCATTAAATTTACATTATCTTTTTCTGTTTAAACAAACTTCTGACCGTATCCGACGGCTGGGCGCCGACCCCTATCCAGTACTTTGCCCGTTCCGCGTTCAACTCCAGGACCTTGGGTTCCATCCGGTTGTTGTAATTTCCCAACAATTCCAGATAGTCGCCCCGGCCGTCCTTGCGGCTGTCAACCACCACGATACGATAACTGGGCTGATTTCTCTTGCCGACTCTCCTTAATCTGATTTTTGCCGCCATTATTCTTTCTCCTTTTTTACTCGTTGATGCGCGTTATCTTCGCGCCGACCGTATTCAACTTTCCTTCCATATCCTGGTACCCCCGGTCCAGATGATAGATTCTGCTTACAACCGTCTCTCCGTCCGCAGCCAGGCCGGCCAGCACAAGCGCGGCGCTGGCGCGCAGGTCAGAGGCCATCACCCTGGTTCCGGCCAACTTCTCTCTGCCCCGGATGATGGCGGTTCCTTCCTGTAAAGTAATATCAGCCCCCAGGCGCTTCAATTCCGCGACGTGCATAAATCTCTCCGGAAAAACTTTCTCCGTAACCAGGCCGGTTCCTTCCGCCAGGCACATTAAAGACATAAACTGCGCCTGCAGGTCGGTCGGAAATCCGGGATAGGGAAGGGTTACGATATCAACGCCTTTGAGCTTTCCCCTGGCTTTAATTGAAATCTTTTTCTTCCCTTTTTTAATTTCAGCGCCGGCCTCGACCAACTTCTCCAGAAGCGCAAAAAGATGCTCCGGTATGCAGTTACGGACCTCGACTTCTCCGGCGGTAATCGCACCGGCCAGCAGGTGGGTCCCGGCTTCAATCCGGTCGGGAATGACCCGGTAATCGGCTGGTCTGAGTTTTTTAACCCCTTTTATCCGAATCAGGTGACTTCCGGCGCCGGAAATTTTGGCGCCCATCTTGTTTAAAAAATCAGCCAGGTCAACTATTTCCGGTTCGCAGGCGGCGAATTCAATAACCGTCTCCCCGTTCGCGAAACAAGCGGCCATCATCAGATTGGCCGTCGCCAGAACGCTGGAACCGAAATTACCGCCCAGAAAAATTGATGCCCCGGTCAACCGCCTGGTCTTTCCTTCAATATAACCCTCAACCAGTTTAAAATTCACGCCTAACTTTTCCAGACCTTTAATGTGAATATCCACCGGCCGGTCGCCGATAACGCACCCGCCCGGCAGAGAAATGCGCGCTTTCCCAAAACAAGAGAGGAGCGGACCTAACAGGCAGATAGAAGCGCGCATTTCCTTGACCAATTCGTAGGGCGCGGTACAACCGACGACCCCGGATGAATTTACGGTAATACAGTCGTCGTCCCACCGTACCTGCGCGCCGAGCGCGGCCAGAATCTTAAGCATCGTCTGGATATCCCTCAGGTGCGGAACTCCGTATATCCGGCTTGTGCCTCCGGACAGCAGGGTCGCGGCCAGAATGGGAAGGCTGGCGTTC
>CAZBFL010000211.1:0-2087 GCA_964491175.1 uncultured bacterium | reverse complement strand
CTGGAAAAGCAAATCCCGGGCAAGGGCGTCTATTGTTTGATTGTCAACAGCAAGCCGGAACCGGCCCGATTCGGGAAGGAGTTAATTGAGGCCTACGGTGTCCGGTTACGGCGGATAAAAACTCCCTAACGTAAAATAATCAAAAAAATGAAGACGATAATTAATAATTGGCGGCGGTTACTTCTGTTATTTGGCGACATGATAGTTATCGTTTTATCGCTATACCTTGTTTTTGTCACACGTTTCTGGAAATTCAACCTACCCTTACCCTACCTATTCATTTATCTTAATATCCTGCCGTTTGTGCTGGTTATCTACCTCGTTTCTTTCTTCCATTTCGGCCTTTACCACGGCACCTGGCGTTTTGCCGGACTTCACGACCTCCTGGCAATTGCTAAAAGTATCCTGGCGGGAACTGTTTCTCTGATCGTTGTTTCTTTTTTAATCGTCGGGTTGCGCGATACGCCCCGTTCGATTTTTATTCTTTTTACCATTTATCTCGCTTTTGGCGTTGGATTTTTGCGGATTGCCGCCAGATTCTATCGGGAACTGTTGTGTCCTTTCAGGGTGCGGCTGAATCCGGAGGCAGCCCGGACGCTTATTTTGGGCGCAGGAGATGCCGGCGAAACGGTCTTAAGGAGTTTACAGCAGCAACGTCGTAAATCAACCCCGATAGGGTTCCTTGACGATGACCCTCAAAAACAGGGAATGCTGATTCACGGCGTAAAGGTTTTGGGGATTATCGACGAATTGTCTGAAATCTTACGGATTTTCCGGGTGGAAGAGGTAATTATTGCTATACCCAATTTTCCCGGGGAAAAGATGCGCCGGGCAGTGGAAACCTGCCAAAACGCCGGCGTGAAGAGCCGGACTATTCCCCGCATGGCTGACATTTTGGCCGGACGGGTACGACTGGACCGACTGCGGCCGGTAGGCATGGAAGATTTGCTTAACCGTCGGATGACAAAGATTGAGAATGAGCGCATCCGGGGAATTTTGGACGGCAAGCGGGTTCTGGTTACCGGCGCCGGCGGTTCCATCGGTTCGGAATTGTGCCGGCAGATACTCGGTTATCAACCGGCCTGGTTACTTTTGTTGGAACAAAACGAAACCGGTCTTTTTTACATCACCAACGAATTGGCTCAGAAATTCCCGGGGACAAATCTGCACCCGGTTATCGGTGATATTTGCCATCAATCCAAGATGGCCCGGATTTTTGCGGATTATCGACCGGAAATAATTTTCCATGCGGCCGCCTACAAGCATGTGCCGGTGATGGAAGAAAATCCGGATGAAGCCATTCGCAACAATGTCTTCGGCACCAAAATTTTAGTGGACCTTGCGCTGGAAAACGGCATCAGCCACTTTATAATGCTTTCTACGGACAAGGCGGTCAACCCGGCGGGCGTGATGGGAATGAGCAAACGTTTAGCCGAAATTTACCTCCAGAGTCGTCAAACCAACGGCGCCACCCCATTTAAAGCCGTGCGGTTTGGAAACGTCCTGGGGAGTTCCGGCAGCGTGGTGCGGATATTCAAAGAACAGATTGCGAATGGCGGTCCGGTTACGGTGACGCATCCGGAAATCAAGCGGTTTTTTATGACTATTCCGGAAGCGGTGGAACTGATTCTTTTTGCACCCGCAGTCAAACAAGAGAGTGTAATTTTAATTCTGGAGATGGGAGATTTGGTCAAAATTAAAGATTTGGCTCAGCAGATGATTTCCCTGGCCGGATTGACTCCGGAAAAAGATATTAAAATTACCTATACGGGTCTGCGGCCCGGTGAAAAACTCTACGAAGAACTTTGTTGTGAAAAAAACGAGATTTTAATGGAGACCGATTCATCAACAGTAACGGCTGTTCAACCGAAACGATTAATTACCGCGGAAGCGGTTGACCGGGCGTTGGAGAGATTGCAAACGCTTTTGGAAATTTCGGCGCCGGCGGAAAAGTTGCGGGGAGCATTAAAGGAAGTATTGCTAAAGTTTGAGGGATAGACGGAAATAGCACCGCATTTTATAGGGAGGGGTTACACTGTCTTCCAGATTTTACTTCTTCCTGTTTCCAAATCCGCGATATAATCAAC
>CAZBFL010000210.1:0-2090 GCA_964491175.1 uncultured bacterium | reverse complement strand
GTACAGGAGAGGGAAGGGAGTTTTGAGTGTTTACTCAATTGGAAAAAGTGGAAGGCGCTCTTAACGAGGTGCGTCAAATTCTGCAGGCGGACGGCGGGGACGTGGAGTTAGTGGATGTCACCGAAGACGGCGTTGTCAAGGTTCGTCTTGTCGGCGCCTGCGGCCACTGCCCTTTTGCCGCGTACACCCTGAAGATGCGGGTGGAAAAGATGGTTAAGGACAAGGTTCCCGAAGTAAAGTCGGTGGAGATGGCCTGATGATGCGCTTTTTCTGCAAATCCAAGATTCAGGGTCTGGTGGTCACCCGGACCGACATCAATTATCAAGGCAGTATTACGATAGATTCAGTCCTGGCGGAAGCGGCTGATCTGCAGCCGTATGAAATGGTTCAGGTTCTGAACCTGGCCAACGGTGAAAGGATTGAGACCTATTACATCCCCGGCGAACCAAACCGGGGCGAGGTCTGCTTGAACGGCGCCGCGGCCCGCTGGTTTCAGGTGGGCGACCGGGTAATCGTTCTTTCCACCGCGCTCTTTTCCGAAGGCGAAAAGAGAAGCGCCCAACCCCTGGTTATTATCACCGACGAGAAGAATAAAATAATCAAAAAGGGGAGTTAATTTTTGAGAAGGCTTGTTCTTGTCAGTGTATTTTGGGCTTTCCTGGCCGGAATTATTTTTCTTTTTGCCTACCCGCCCTTTAACCAATCATATCTGGCCTGGTTTGGCCTGGTTCCCGTATTTTTACTGGCTCGCCGCAAATATCCTTTCTGGTCCGGTTTTGTGTGGGGGCTGACTTTTTTCGGATTCGGCCTTTTCTGGCTTACCCGTCTTTCCGGAATCGGGTGGTTTGCCACCGTGCTCTACCTTTCCCTTTATCCGGCAATATTCTTCTTCCTGGTCAGCCGGTCTTCAAATTCCTTTTATGAGTTATGGGTTGCTTCCCTGGGTGTTCTTCTCGAATTCGTCTCCGGTAATATTTTGACGGGGTTTCCCTGGTTCAGCCTGGCGGTGACTCAACACCAGAAAACGCCGCTCCTGGCGCTTGCTTCCTGGGGCGGCGCCTACCTTGTTTCCTTCCTGATAATTCTGATTAACGCCGCTATCTTTACCCTGCTGTTCCGGCGTGAAAAACGGAGCGCGTTCTATGCTTTAGCGCTTGGCGCCGCCCTGATAACTCTGGGAATTACCAGGTCAATTTCTTCGGCAAACAGGACGGATGTCTATGCCGGGTCGGGGTTAAAATTCGCTGCGGTCCAGGGCAACGTGCCTTCTTCGCTCCGCCAGCAGGGACCAACCCTGGAACCATACCTCAACCTTACCAAAACATTATCGGAAAAGGTTGATTTAATTATCTGGCCGGAGACGACTTTTATCACCGAAAAAGGAGTCATTCCTTCTCCGGTGAGAAGACTGCTCCGGGACAAGAACGCTCATCTTTTATCCGGCGTGCTGGAGGGGAGGGGCGGGGAGTGGTATAACAGCGTTTTTCTCTGTTCGCCCAAAGGTAAACTCATTTCCGTTTACCGAAAGCGGCATCTGGTGCCTTTTGGGGAGTTCACGCCCGCCCGGAATCTGGCATTAATCCGGTTTCTGGTCGGGCGGCAGGCCGGGTACATCCCTGATTTGCAGAGAGGCGCCTGGCCCGGCCGGATGGAGGTTAAAGGGAAGCCGCTTTCAGTCTTTATCTGCTACGAGGATATCTTTCCGGAAGAGGTGGCGGCGGCTGTAGGCCCCAGGGGTCCCACCATTATGATTACGCTGACCAACGATTCCTGGCTCGGACTCCTGGGAAGTTACCAGCACTTTGGAGCGGCGTCATTACGGGCCGCCGAAAACGGTTCATTCTTAATCCGGTCCGCCAATACCGGCGTTACCGCCTCTTTTGATGAAAACGGCCGGATAACAGGGGAGGTTCCGGCCGGTCAACCCGGAATTTTAATCGGAGAGGCGAAGATAGCGACAACCGGGAACCATTATCGGGCGATAATTCCAGGCAAATCGCAATATATGCTTGTCCGCCTTGCGGAGAAAACATCTTATCAGCGTTTTCCCCTGCTGGTTCCCTGGGCTTGTATTTTAATTTCAATTGTGG
>CAZBFL010000209.1:0-2113 GCA_964491175.1 uncultured bacterium | reverse complement strand
CACCGGATGATGGATGAAAAGAACACCAGGAAGATACTCTCCGGTGCGGACATCGCCATAACCAGCTGGGGCAGCGTCAAAATGGAAAAGAAAATCCTTGACGCGGCGCCAAACCTTAAACTTGTTGCGCACGCGGCCGGTTCGGTCAAGCCGATTGTCGGCAAGGAGTTCATCGCAAGACGGATTAAGATAACCTCGGCGGCAGCCGCTCTGGGCGTGGGCGTGGCCGAATCTATTCTCGGCGCGATGATTATGATGGGCAAACGGCTGAAGGAACAGGTAATTTCGGTGGACTCCGGCGGCTGGCGGAGCAAAAGCGGAAATGAAGCCGTTGAAATGTTCCAGGTCAGGGTTGGAATAATCGGAGCCGGTTTTGTGGGCCGGCATTTGATGAAGTTGCTCAAGAATTTCGATATCGCCTCCGTTTGGGTCTATGACCCCTATCTGAGTGACCGGGAGGCAATAGAACTTGGTTTGGAAAAGAAGACGTTAAGAGAGATATTTTCGACCTGCGATTATATCTGCCTCTGCGCGCCCGTGACCAGGGAAACGACCGGCATGATTGGCGC
This sequence comes from uncultured bacterium, assembly GCA_964491175.1. Classification (GTDB taxonomy): domain Bacteria; phylum Ratteibacteria; class UBA8468; order MWAK01; family MWAK01; genus JAHJUB01. The sequence goes on along the minus strand of CAZBFL010000209.1, from coordinate 1,544 downwards.
GGACCTCATCCGGACGATAAAAGACAATGCGGTTTTTATCAACTACGCCAGAAGCGCGCTGACAGACGAGGCTTTTCTGGCGCAAGAGTTAAAGGCTGGCCGGTTTTATGCGGCGATCGATGTTACCGACCCGGAACCGCCTCCCGCCGACCACCCGTTGAGAGGACTTCCCAACGTATTATTCACCCCGCACATCGCCGGGGCCATCGGCCGGAATGTTTACCGGAACGGAGAATACGCAAGCCGGGAGGTCATAAACTTTGCGGAAGGAAAACCGCTTGTCTACCCGGTGGATTTGTCAAAGTTGGACAGGATAGCGTAAGAACGGGGGAACCAAAACAATCGAAACATCAGGAGGAACGATGCTTCCGCGGGAAAGGGTTTTAACGGCATTGAAACACCGGGAACCGGACATTGTCCCCTGGGGCGAGCACTCGATTGATTATAATATCTACGAGCAGGTGCTGGGAAGAAAGACATTCATCAGCGCCAAGTTTCGCCTGACCAAAGCCTGGTGGGATGGTCGGAGAGAAGAGATAATATCCTCCTACAAAAAGGATACCCTGGACCTGGTCGACGCCCTGGGTCTTGATATTATCATCGCGTCTCGGATGCCGTCTGTCCTGGAGCAGGAAAAACCGATGGAAAAAATGGACGACGAAACCTACCGGGACGATAAAGGCAATATCTTCCGCGTCTCTTCCGTTACCCGCGACCTGATGCCTTACAGAATGAATCCGGCGGCATACACGCCACCCACCCCGGAGAGCGTCCGGGAAGAGATAGCGGAGATTGACCGCAACGGTGTACTGCCCCCGCACGAATCCTGCTGGGAAGTGGTAAGGCACATCGTCCGGGAAAGGAAGAAGACCCATTTTATCTTCACCTTCTGGGATGCTCCCTGGTGGCCCTGGTTTGGTCAAACCGATGAGGACCAGTTATTAAACCTGGCCCTCCATCCGGAAATGTACGATGGGCTCTCGGAACTTCAGGGCAAGCGCGCTATCGGCAGCCTTAAATACGCGGCCGAGCTGGGCGTTGATGCAATAATGTCTTGCACTGACCTGGGTTCTTCCGCCGGGCCGCTGGCCAGCCCCCGCATCTATCAGGAATACGTCCTGCCCTGGGAAAAGAAGTACGTCGCGGAAGCGCACCGCCTTGGTCTCTTTGTCATCAAGCACTGCTGCGGCATGGTCTGGAATTTTGCGGATTTATTTGTTGAAGCTGGTTTTGACGCCTACGAAGGTATCCAGGCCAGCGCCGGCATGGATATGAAACTGCTCAAAGAACGCATCGGAGACAAAATAACTCTCTGGGGCGGGGTAAAGAACGAGAACCTGATTTTGGGAACCCCGGATGATATCAGGCAGGATGCGCGATATGCCATCAAACACGCCGCTCCCGGCGGCGGCTTCATCCTTGGCGCCAGCCATTCGCTGGCAGTGGGAACCAAACCCGAAAACCTGCTGGCGATGAAAGAAGCCAGAGAGAAGTGGGGAATTTATCCGATTTAAATTACAAAAGAACGCATCAGAATACGGAGC
>CAZBFL010000208.1:0-2116 GCA_964491175.1 uncultured bacterium | reverse complement strand
ACCCATGGCTAATAATTTTTACTGGTATCTGCCCACCGAGATAATCTTCGGAGACGATGCGCTTGCCAACCTGAAGAAAAAAGCGCAGAAGTTCGGAAAAAAAGCCCTTCTGGTAACCGGTAAGAATTTTGCCAGGGAGAGCGGTCTTCTGGACGAAATTGAATTTTTGCTTGGCGAGGCGGAGACAGAGGTCAAGGTTTTTAACGGCGCCGTTCAGGACCCTGATACCAAAACCTGCGCGCAGGGCGCCGTAATCTGCCGGAAAGCAGGTTGTGATTTTATTATTGTTGCCGGAGGCGGGAGCGCGATGGACACCGCCAAAAGCATCGCGCTTCTGGCCACAAACCCCGGCCGGCTGGAAGACTATTTTGGGGTGGAGAAGGTGCTCAGGCCGCCTTTGCCGGTTATCGCCATTCCCACCACCGCCGGGAGCGGCAGCGAGGTCACCCGTTACGCGGTAATTGTCGAGACCGGGAGCAAAGAGAAGAAAACGATAAGTTGCGCCGGCATCTCTCCCAGGCTGGCCCTGGTTCAGCCGTCGCTCACCCTTTCTCTGTCGAAGTTCTTGACCGCCTCTACCGGCTTGGATGCTTTGAGCCACGCGGTGGAAGGCGCCCTGGGGAAAAGGATAACGCCGTTAAGTCTGGCAATCGCCAGGGATACGGTTAAGATTATCAAAGAGGCGCTCCCCCGGGTCGTTAATAATTTGGATGACCCGGAGGGTCGGGAAAAGATGAGTCTGGCAGCCATGATGGCAGGGTTCGTCATCAACCAGACCGGCACCGTTATTGCGCACGGAATGGGTTATCCGCTTACCATCAATTACCGGGTTCAGCACGGTACCGCCAGCAGTTTGGTTCTGCCGGCGGTCTTTGAATTCCTGGCCGGAAAAGGTTACCGGGAAAAGATTGTTGAAGTGACCGGCTGGGAAGACCCGGCCGAAGGATGGAGAGATCTTTGCCGCAAGATTGGCTTGCCGGTTTCGCTTCGGGAGGCAGGCGTCAAGAAGGGATCTTTGAAAAAGATAGCAAAAGAGGCGATGGTGAATTGCCGGCGCTCCATGGACAACCTCGGGCTTTTGCTTGCGGAAAAAGATTTTTATGAAATATACAAACAGTCGTTTTAACTTTTTTTCTTATGGAAACTGTCTTTTTGAAGAATTTAACCGGTTTGCAGAATACCGTGGTTACCATCGGCGCCTACGATGGCCTGCATCTGGGCCATCTGGCGCTTTTGAAGGCGGTAGTTGCGGCCGGCCGCAGTATCGGGGGGAAGAGTGTTTTGCTTACCTTTGGAGACCATCCGCGCCAGGTCATCCGGGGTGGGGAAGTCGGTTTAATCAACACCCCGGAGCAGCGCGCCGAAATCCTCTCTCAACTGAAACTGGATTATCTCGCAATCATTGACGACGAAAACATATTTCAATATTCGGCGGAGAAATTTACAGACCTTATTCTGGGCCGGAAACTAAAGGCCCGGGAAGTGATAGTCGGGTTCAATTTTCGGTTTGGAAGGAATCGCACCGGTGACGCGGAACTGTTGCGGCGCCGGGGAAGCCTGCTTGGTTTTAAAGTTAAAGTGATTGAGCCGGTTCGGATCGCCGGCGAAATTGTAAGCAGCAGCCGCATCCGGGAACTACTCGGTAAAGGCAAAGCGGAAGAAGCAACCGCCTGTCTGGGAAGGCCTTACGAGGTACGCGGGACGGTGGTGACCGGTCAGGGCAGGGGCGCCGGAATCGGTTTTCCGACCGCCAACCTGAAACCGGATATTCCTATTTTAATCGGCCAGGGGATATATACGGCGACGGTGAGCGCACCCGACAACCCCGACATTATCAAAGGATTCAAGAAAGCGCTGGCCAGTTACGGAAAAAATCCGACTTTTAAGAAATTAACCGAGCCGGCCCTGGAAATCCTGATACCGGGCTTTGAAGGAGACCTTTACGGAATGAGGCTCTATCTTCAACTGCTCCGCAAAGTCAGGCCGCAGAAAAAATTTAAGGACCGGTCCGAATTGGTAAAAGCAATAGAGAAAGATTTGACGCAACTGTAGGGGTCGGATTTATCCGACCCGCGGGTTCGATAAATCGAGCCCCTACTTGGACTACTTACAAACC
>CAZBFL010000207.1:0-2154 GCA_964491175.1 uncultured bacterium | reverse complement strand
TCCGTAAACTGCGCGATTTCCAGAACCTCGGCCACAAAATAATATTTCTGGTGGGCGATTTCACCGCCCTTATCGGCGACCCGACCGGTCGGATTGAAACCCGCCCCATGCTATCATCTGAGGAAATAAAACAAAACCTGCAAACCTACCGGGAGCAAATCGGTAAACTGCTTAACCTGGAAAAGACCGAGTTCGTCCTCAATTCTTCCTGGCTGGAAAAATTAAATCTTAAAAATTTGATTAAACTGACCTCTTCTTTCACCGTAGCCCAAATTCTGGAACGGGAGGATTTCAGCCAGCGTCAACAAAAGGACAGCCCGATTTCTCTGCAGGAATTCCTCTATCCGCTCCTCCAGGGCTACGATTCGGTTGCCTTAAAGAGCGACGTGGAAATCGGAGCCACCGAACAAACGTTCAATCTGCTGGCCGGACGAACCGTTCAGGAGGCCTTCGGGATGGAAAAGCAGGTGGTCATTACCGTGCCCATCCTGGAAGGGACCGATGGCGTCCGCAAAATGAGCAAAACCTACGGCAACTATATTCCGCTTACCGCCTCCGCCGCCGATATGTTCGGTAAACTGATGTCCATCCCGGACAACCTGACTGAAAAATATTTCCGCTGCTTAACCTCCCTTCCCGAAGAAGAACTGCAAAAGATCCTTTCCGGCCATCCCAAGGAAGCCAAAGAACGGCTTGGCGTTGAGGTCGTTTCTTTCTACCACGGGACCGAAGCCGGACGGGCGGCCCGTGAGGAGTTCAACCGCGTCTTCAGCCAAAAGAAAGCGCCCAGCGATATTAAAACCTGGCCGTACCACCGGGAGTACGCGCTGAACGAACTGATTGACGAACTGGCCGGGAATGCCGCGTTGCTCCCCAGCAAGACCGAGGGTAAACGGCTCCTGAAGCACGGGGGAGTGGAGGTCAACGGCACCAAGGTCACCGACAGCCGGTATCTCTTTACACCGCCGGAAGAGTACACTATCAGAATCGGCAAGACGCTGTTCCTGAAACTGGTTTACAAGCAAAAAGATTGAGATTCTTCGCGAAACCGACTCAGAATGACAAGTCGGTGTGGTTAATTGTTGTATTGTTTAATTAAACAAGAGCGGGGACAAGATGATTAAAATCAGCGTGGCAAATCAGAAAGGCGGCGTCGGCAAGACAACCATCGTGTTTCACATGGCCCATGTCTGGGCCGGACAGGGGAAGAAGGTCCTGTGCGTGGATATGGACCCTCAGGGCAATCTCTCCAGTTCCTTCTGCCCGGAAGGCATACCGGAAAAGTCCCTGGTTTCCGCCGTATTCAAGAAAAAGCGGCCGGAGGTAATGCCGGTCAACCGCGGAATTTCGCTTGCGGCCTCGGATATCAGTTTGTCCGTGCATGAAAAAGACCTGAGCCTTAAGAATTATTTCTGCCTGAAATCCTGGCTGGACTCGGTCAGGGATTTTGACATTGTCCTGATAGACACGCCGCCTTCCCTGGGGCTCTTTACGGTTAACGCCCTTACCGCCGCCCACTGGGTTATTGCGCCGGTGGACATTTCCGTATATGCCATCCGGGCCTTGACCGACCTCCAGAATTCCCTGAAAGAACTTTCCGGGGTGACTAAAAGCCCGAAATTGCTGGGGGTGGTCCTTTCTTCCTTTACCAAGTTTCACCGTTCCTCAAGAGCCATCAAGGAACATCTTGACGAGGAATACCGGGACCTCCTGTTTTCGACCATAATCCCCAATTCCACCAAAGCGAAGGAAGCGCTTATCCTGGGGGCGCCGGTCTGGAAGATCAAGGGAGACGTCGCCAAAATTGAAAAGAGTTTCCGGGCGCTAAGCAAAGAAGTTCTGGGCCGGATCGAGAAACGAAAGAGGAGCAGATAATGGCAAACAAACAGTTATCGGGACTGAAGGAAGGCCTGAAGAAGGCGCAGGGCCGGACGATTATCTCGGCGGTCGGCGGCGTTAAAAAAACGGGTAATGACGAAGAAAAGGTCCACGCCCATTTTTATCTTTCGGCCGCGGTAATCGACCGCATGCGGGAATTCCAGGTGAAGAACCGGAAAGAGTTCCCGAGAATTTCTCACGTCATCGAAGCAGCATTGACCCAGTTCCTGAAGCAAAAATGAACGGATATTTAACACAATTGTTATATTATATAAT
>CAZBFL010000206.1:0-2224 GCA_964491175.1 uncultured bacterium | reverse complement strand
TCTCTTCGCCGGGGTTGCGGTAAAAATCGCGATGACCGGGCAGATGCTTATGAATTACTACCGGACTTAACGAACCGCCTTCCTTTTCCACCATACAAACCGCATCACCCAGGTAAGGCATGCTGAGTTCATCTTCCAGAAAGTGGAAGAAAGTGGTTGCGGCCAGACCGGCTCCGAACCAGACCATCTTTCCGTTATAATCCAGCAGTTTTCCGAACGGACTTCGCCGGCAGGTCGGAGGGTCGTTCTCCCGGTGTTCCATCAGGCATTTTTGGGCCAGCGGTCCGATTCCGGCAACCGAATGGGTTGGGTGGCAACTCCGCAACACTCCTTTTCGCTTCAGAAAAAGTTCCGGGATGCGACCGACCCAGACCCGATTATCTGCTTGACGATAGGGACGGTACGAACGCTCGGAAAGACGGTCGCCGCCCACAAAGATGAAAGAACGGGAAAAGGCAGGCGTCAGCAAGGTTCCCTTTTTCCCCAGAACCTTAAGAAATGCGTTGATAACGGTATTCGCACCACCCTCAATATGACCCATCTGGAAAAGCCCTGAATGGAGCATTACCAAGTCTCCGGCGGAAACACCGGATTTTTTTAAGGCGTGTACAATATCCTTTTCCGCTATCTTTCTGATATATTTCGCATCAAGGTATCCATGTTCGGCAAGATACTGTACCGCACCTATATGCTGCTTTAATTGGTTGGGAGAGAACCTGGCTTGCGTTTCCCATTCCGACTCCATTATTAATTCAGCCAGGTTTTTAGTGCCATCCATGTTGGATAGTATTCTGGAAAAGGGGCCGTAGATACAATTGTCGGGCAGCGCTTTCCTTTCTGATTTCGGAATTAATTTCAGGTCATAAGGGAAGCCCCGGGTGGCCCTTGAAGGGCAAACGGTGGAAGCCATTTCTCTTAATTTATCATCCTTCTTTTCGGGGTTCGCGAATTCTTTTTCGGGCCGTTTAAGATGTTTTAATTCAATAAGTAATGATTTGGCTATTCTGTTTTTCAGTCCTTCAAGTATGGAGACTTCATTCTTTATTCTATCCGCACCATATATCCGGGAAAAATCTTCCAACCGTCTTTTTTCTCTCCGGTACCTTAATTCCATCATGGATAAAGCCTGGCGGGAAAGTTTTTCCTTGTCGGCTTCAGGGCTTTTTTTAAATTGAGCTAAAATGTGGCCGGCATCTCTCCGCAGGTGTTTTAGGGCAATTGATCCGGAACGGGAAATAATCGCTCCCGCTTTTTTCGTGGTAAGATTCAGCATCTCCGCTATCCAGGTAGCGTGAAAAACCGCAGCTTTGTGAAGGATTTTCGGTTCTATCATCTCCATCGTTTCGGCCGAATTATGGTGCATGCCCGTAGAGGTGTATAAATTCCAAATAGTGGCTAACCCAACGGTAGAGTCATTAAGACACATATCATCGAAATAGGCCCCCTCCTCCTTCAAAATTACGGTGGATTTAAATTTCTTATCCGGATAATTTTCCAACAAGTGTTCCATTACGTAATCGCCAAAGAAGGGATTTCCGGGGGGCGCCAACCACAGATTGTTCTTAATGCCAGGCGTCGCAGGACAACCGTCGAGGTTTACCGCACCTAAAACCTTATCTTTTAAATATCCGCCCATCTTTTCGGCAAATGCGGCAAAGCCGTACATCTCCGCCGTAAAAACCAACCGCAGGGTGAAACGCGGTTTTGGCAACGTTCCCGAATCGTATAATCTCTTTAGGGTTCTCGCAATTTCAATACCGGTCATGACACCGATAGAATTATCGTCTGCCAGTGGTTCGTAAAGATGGGCCATTATCCAGAGTTCCTTTTCTTCCTCGCCGGGCAGGATGCCGGTAACCGCCTGGATTTCACCCGGAAATCTCCTTCCGTCGCAGACCATGTGAGCGGTTACTTCCCCGGCCCTGGTTGCGGCAAGCAACTGGTCGCCTACCCTGGGACTCACCGAAAAACCGATAAAGGGCCGGTCGTCTGACTGGACGTGCCAGTGGGGCCCTTCTGTGCCGGCATTAACCCAGGCTATGCCGTCCGGGGTAAGGTACCGGCCGGCAAGGCTGGTGTTGACCCATCCGGCAACGCCCAAGTCGCAGGCGGCGGCGTAAATCTCGCCCCGCCAGGTTTCCGGATTGAAAACCACCACGGCGCCTCTGGCGTCCTGACCGGAAAACAACTGTTCTTCATTAATCAACCGCACTGTCTTTCCTTC
>CAZBFL010000205.1:0-2227 GCA_964491175.1 uncultured bacterium | reverse complement strand
ATATTCACCCCCCCACCCAAACCTCCCCCTCGAGGGGGGAGGAAAGGTGGGGGTGAAAAACCTGTTTTCTGAACGGTAAGGTCGGTGACGGAAAAAGAAAAAGGCGGCTTATTCCAATCGCTAAAAACCACCTCCTTTACAGTCAGGCCCGGCCCCGAATGGAAGACCGGCTCCAGCAGCCGTATCCTGCCCTTGCTGCCAAACTTCACCCGCCAGACAAGATACCTGCCGGACAGTTCCGGAAGGTGATAACCTAAAAGGACAGCGGATATGCCGACTAAAACCGCCAGGGTCAGTAAAAACGACCTGCTTCTCTTTTTCATATCCGGATAGATGATAGCATATCGGATAGAAGAGAGGCAAAACTATACGGGAACGGGAAATCGGGGGAGTATCCTTAATTTTCTTTATTCTGAAAGGGAAAAGAAACGGTAAAGGTTGTACCCTTGCCTATTTCGCTCTGAAGCATTATTTCCCCCAGGTTCGCTTTAACCAGGTCCTTCACGATGGCCAGGCCCAGACCGGAACCTTCCTTCTTGGTGGTAAAAAACGGCTGGAAAACAGTGTTGATATTCTCCGGGAAAATACCGCAGCCGCTGTCTTTAATCATGACAACCGCCCTCTCTTCCACAAGCCGCGATTCCACGGTCATCACCCTCTCTTCATGAAGCGCGTCTATCCCGTTGTTGACAAGGTTCATAAATATCTGCTGGAGTTGCACCTCATCAGCCATAACGGGAAGCAGGGATTCGTGAAAACTTTTTTTCAGTTCCACGTTCTCCCTGGTAAACCGGTAGTGGAGCAAAGCCAGGGAAGCATCAAGAATGGAGTTCAAATCAACCGGCTTGGGTTCCGGCGGCTTGTTCTGGCTCAGACGTTTCAGGCCTTCGATAATCCGGGATGCCCTGAGAGCATGCTCATTAATCTTTTTGACGGCCGCTGCCGGATCTTCCGCGCCCATCTCAACCAGTTCGGCGAAACCCAGGATAACCGTTATGGGATTTTTTAGTTCATGGGCTATTCCTCCGGAAAGTTCCGCCAGAGAAACTATTCTTTCCTGAAGGATGAGTCTTTGCTGCGCCTTTTCCAGTTCCTGGTGTTTTTTTAAGATATTTTCGTATAAGATGGCGTTAGAAAGCGCGATTCCGGTTATCCGGGAGATTGTCTCAAAAAAAGACACTTCATCCCTGGTGAACTTACTTTCGGGAAACTCCCGGAAAACGAGCAGCGAACCCAGGGTATCCGTCTTGGATTTGAACGGGCAGCAAAGAATGGAACTTATCCGGCTTTCGGAAAAAAGTTTCTTAACCTCTTCGTCTTTCGAGTCGCTGGAAAAACAAACACAGTTTCCTTGTTCAACAACGCGGGAGCCGACCTCCAGAAAATTATCCGCACTGATTTCCGCCGGACCGGACTTGGAAAAATATTCGGTGGAAAGGGCGACTTTCCCTTCGGACTCAAGGAAAGAAAATCCGCCCCTGGCAAGCAGCAATTCAACCGCGGCGGCGGTAATGTTCCGAAGCAGTTCCCCGGAATTGAAAAGCGAGTTTATCATGGCGGAAATCTGTTCCAGGACTTCCAGTTTTTGAGTCCGGGCATAAAGCAGTCTTTGAAGTTTTAAACTCTTTACCAGGGCAGCCGATTGGTTGGCAATTGACACCAGCAAATCAAGGTCTTTTTCAACAAAAGAGACGTTCTCCCCCACATTAGAAACGTTAATCACCCCGATTATTTCGTCCCCGATCTTAAGCGGAACGGAGATGGCCGATTTTATTCTGGCGTTGGCGCCCTTAAACCGGTCATCGTTGACTTCCCCGGACAACATAACCGGATTTCCGGTCCGGGCAACCCAGCAGGAGATGCTTTCTCCGTCCAGTTTCAAGCGCACGTTTCTTACGATTTCATAAGGCAGACCGTAACTGGACTCTATCTTCAATTCACCGACTTCCTCGTCCAGAAGCATAAGTGAAGATACTTCGGATTTAAGACCAACGGCAACTGTCTTTATGATGAGATTCAGGATGGTATCCAGGTCGAGGTCGGAAGAAATTATCTTTCCGACCTCGGACAACAATTCGCTTTGTTTCACCTGTTCTATTTTTTCCACAATTCTTTTCCTATTTTTAAAACGGTGCAATTTATTTGCCAGGTATTTTTACCCTAAAACAGGGTATTTAAGGACAATTTTGTACAAATCAGCCGGACAAAAATGTACACCCGTTCACGG
>CAZBFL010000204.1:0-2249 GCA_964491175.1 uncultured bacterium | reverse complement strand
AGGTTGCCCTCACCGGATTTTGAGTCCGGCGCGTCTGCCATTCCACCACTCCGGCATTGACTACCGAAAAGTATAAATAGTAATATATTTATTTTACTTCAGGTGGAGGAAGAATGACAAGTCGAGAACGGATTAAAACTACGTTGGAACACCGGGAACCGGACCGGGTGGCTGTCCAGGACAGCCCCTGGGGTTCTACGGTCAGCCGTTGGCACCGGGAAGGACTTCCGGAAGAGATACCTGTTGACGAGTATTTTAACTATGAACTGGTTCAGTTGGGCGCGGACCTTTCCGCCCGGTTCCCAATCCAAATTTTAGAGAAGAGCGAAAAGTACATCCTGACCACCACGCCGGACGGCGGGAAGAGAAAGAATTTCCGGGACTATTCCACCACACCGGAAGTTGTTGATGCGCTGGTTAAGACAAAAGATGACTGGTTGAAGTTCAAACCCCGCCTGCAGCCGGATTACAAGCGGATTGACTGGGCGGCTCTCTACAACCAGTACCACCAGGCAAAAGCAGACGGAAAATTTATCTGTTTTTCCGGAGCAATTAGTTTTGACCGCTGTCAGGCTCTTATGAACAGCGAGCAGCTGCTTGTTTTGATGGCCGAAGACCCGGAAACGGCCAAAGATATGTTTGACACTGTGGGAAACCTTACGGTTGAGACCTGCAAGATGCTCCTGAAAGAGGGTTATGAATTTGACGGCGGCTTCTTCTACAACGACATGGGCTATAAGAACAGTTCCCTCTTCTCGCCGAAGATGTACCGGGAACTCATCTTTCCGATTGACAAATATATTTTTGGCTTCTGTCACGAAAACGGTATGAAGACGATTCTCCATTCCTGCGGGAACGTCAAGCCGTTGATTCCTTCCCTGATTGAGGCCGGACTGGACTGCCTCCAGCCCCTGGAGGTCAAGGCCGGGATGGACGTCATTGAATTGAAGAAACTCTACGGAGATAAACTCTCATTTATGGGCGGGATTGATGTGCGTAAGATGGTTGGCGCGGCCGCAGACTCAACTGCGATTGAAGAAGAGATTAAGACTAAGTTTGAAGCCGCCAAAAAAGGCGGCGGCTACATCTACCACTCGGACCATTCGGTGCCGAAAAACGTCAGTTTTCAGGAATATCAAAAGGTGATGGAACTGGTGAAAAAATACGGTATTTATCAGGTGGGGAGGGTTGGATGAAATTAGGTGTTTTGATGACGCTTTTCAGCGACAGAGGTTTTGAAGAGGCGCTTGATTACGTAAAAAAGGTCGGTTGCCAGGCGGTTGAAATCGGCGCTGCCAACTATGCCAAAAGCCCGCACTGCAATCCGGATGAACTTCTGGCCAGTCCGGCTAAGGTTAAGAAATTCAAGGAGATGGTTGAGGAGCGCGGCCTGGTTATCTCGGCTCTTTCCTGCCACGGTAATCCTCTGCATCCGGACAAGAAGGTTGCCGAGGCTTATATTGCCGGACAGCACAAAACGATTTTGCTGGCAGAAGCATTGGGGTTAAATACCATTAATACCTTTTCCGGCTGCCCGGGCGGCGGGCCGAAGGACCTGACGCCCAACTGGGTAACCTGTCCCTGGCCGGACGATTTCAGCAAGACGGTTGCCTGGCAGTGGAATGAAAGAGTTCTTCCGTTCTGGGAAAAAGAGGTAAAGTTTGCGGTTGACCACGGCGTAACCCGGGTGGCGCTGGAGATGCACCCCGGCTTTGTGGTCTACAACCCGGAAACCCTTTTAAATCTCAGGAAAGCGGTCGGGAAAGTCATCGGAGCCAATTTCGACCCCAGCCATCTTTTTTGGCAGGGTATGGACCCGGTGCAGGCCGTACGTAAACTGGGTAAGGCAATTTACCATGTCCACGCCAAGGATTGCCGGATTGACCCGGTCAACACCGCGGTGAACGGCGTGCTGGATACAAAACACTATTCCGACGAGGCAAACCGAAGTTGGATATTCCGGACGGTTGGTTACGGTCACTCCCGGGATTTCTGGAAAGATTTTGTCAGCGCCCTGCGTCTGACCGGCTACGACGGAGTCCTTTCCATTGAACACGAGGACAGCCTTCTTTCCGGCCGCGAGGGATTTCTGAAAGCGGTCGCTTTCCTGAAAGAGGTTATCCTCTCAGAACCCCGGGGCGCAATGTGGTGGGCCTAACAGGTCTTTTCCAGTCGTTTGATTTCGTTGACCCGGCGCAGGTGACGGCCGCCGGCAAACGGCGTATTCAAAAAGGTCAGGACTATTTCCC
>CAZBFL010000203.1:0-2267 GCA_964491175.1 uncultured bacterium | reverse complement strand
CTCGTATTTCTCCCGGGGAAGAGTAACGGTTAACCTTGCGATATTCATAGGACACCCCCTTAAGAGCGATTTAACGATTTAGTTATATTTTAATTTTATTATTATTATACTAACAAACACCTAATTTTGTCAACTAATTAATAGGTAGAGGCAGGAGAAATTTTCTTAAAGGGCGCCGTAATTCAGACCGCAGTCAATGTAATGGATGATATTATCTTGAATTTTCTTGTCCAGGGGCGTAGTCAGGGGCATGGCGGTCGGACAAAGGACGAAGGAACCGCCGGCTGCGCCTTCTCCAATCGCTTTCTGGACCGCTTCTTCAACATCATCTTTGGAGCCGGTTTCAAACAGCCTTTCCTCAATGTTGCCGAAGAGGGTTACCTTCCTGCCCAAAACCTCTCTTGCTTCGGTCAGCGTTACGTCTCCATCCGGCGGCGGTTCCACCGGGTCGGTGGCATCGATGCCTATCTCCAGAAAAGAAGGCAGAACTTTTTTTATCTTTCCGTGAGAGTGGAGACGCGCTTTGGCGCCGTATTTGTGCAGGAGCGATATCAGTTCCCGGTCGTAGGGAGTTACGAGTTTATCAAATGACGTTGGAGACATGTAGGGCGGAGTCGCGTACTCCGGACCGCAGATGCGGTAGAGCGTAATTGCTCCGTTTTCTAATAGGTGTTGAGCATAATTTAAGATTCTCTCCTGAAAAAAATTAAGTAATTTAAAAACGAGCGGAGGGTTGTCGGCGTAAAGCATTAAAAACCGGCTGAAGCCGAAGATTTCCACGGTTAAGAGCAGGGCGTCCGGAAGGTCGCCCAAAACGATGCCCGTCTCACCCAGCTTCTTGTTCGTATCAAAAAAGGAACTCACCGGAGGCTTATAAGGAGTATAAGGCAGGGAGATAACTTTTTCCGCATCCGTTTCATTACGGCAGAACTTTTCCAGTTCCCAGCCGGTGTGGACATTATCGTCCTGCCGGACCAGGTTGGAAATTTCGCCTTTCGGGGTTTTGATTGTAGTTGTGGTGTAGGTTGAATTCCCTTCCCGCCGGCGGATTGTCTTGATTGTGTCCGGAGGTAGTTCTCCTAAAAAGATATTTGGTTTATCACTGGCTGGCCCCCAGGAATAAAACCGGTCGGTCTTTCCTTCCGCATACTTAAGGATGGCTTCGTATTCCGGGTAGTTATGAATCCAGGAATCATAATGTCCGTCAAATTCGTAGAGGGAGATAGGCACCCGGTCCGGTTTTTCTCCCTGCAGCGTCTTCAAAATCCTTTCTCTGGAAGTCATATTTTTTAATAATACTTGACCAGGCGGGAGACCGGCACCAGCGAGACGCCGGCCTCTTCAAATTCCGGCAGCATCTCCTTAATGGCGGTAATCGTCTCCGGCCGGTCATGTCCGATTCCGATTGCCCGGCCGTTTTTCAGGGCTTTTTGAATCAGTTCCCGAATCTGGCCTTTGATATACTTCAGGTCGCTTTCGTTATCCAGGAAGACGTCCCTGCGGGCCGCATCAATTCCCATCTCCCGCGCTGTTTTGAAAGCAACCGAGTTGGGTATTGTTACGCTGTCTACAAAGAACAGGTTCTTTCCCTTCAGGTTGGAAAGGATTTCCTTCATTAACTCCGGGTCCGCGGTGGCCAGGGAACCCATGTGGTTGTTGACGCCGGAGACCGGCCCCACCGAAGATAAATTTTTTTCTATCTGTTGCCTGATAGCGTCCGCGCTCATCCCCGAAGAGAGTGTTTCTTTTTCCAGGCGTCTCTTTTCTTTGGGCGACATCGGGAGATGGAGCATTACTTCAAGACCGGCGGCCCTTGCCAGGTCTGCGGTCTGTCTGGATGCTTTAAGGTTGGGCAGGACAGAAATGGTTACCGGTACATAAAGTTCCCGTACGCGTTCCAGGCTGTTGATGTCGTAACCGAAATCATCAAGGATGATGGCGGCCTGAGGTTCGTCCGGTCTGAAAACCGGCGGGAACGGTGTCTTGCCCAACTTTGCCAGACTCTTGCCCAGACGGTTTTCCGTCGGCGCCGGAGGGTGAATAGCCTGCGCGGAGCTCTGTTTTTTTGCTTTTGCCGAATAGAAAGAATCGATGAGTTCCGGGTTTTTCAGGAAGTAAAGGCCGCACCAGAGGATAAGCGCAACGACTATCAGAAAAGGAAGAGGGTTGCTGCGGTTATTTGCCATTTTTGGCCATCTCCCCTTTCAGGAAGTCGAACCCGGACTGCAACTGATTGTCTTTGGCAATGTCCAGCGTTCCTTCCAGGG
>CAZBFL010000202.1:0-2267 GCA_964491175.1 uncultured bacterium | reverse complement strand
CAGAGCACTGTGCTGATAACGCAGGGGTGGAAGGTTCGAATCCTTCTGAGCCCACCGGTGTTTTCTGGCATTTAGCTAGAAAACACTTTTTTTGTTTCTATTATCCTTATGATTCTTATCGATAATATCATCGTCAGCGACGAGGTTGTCCAGGAATATTTCTGTTGTCACCTTGAGGTTTGCCGCGGTCTCTGCTGCGTCAGCGGCAAGGGCGGCGCCACTTTGACCGCTTCGGAAGTCGAGGTGTATGAAAATAATTACCGGGAAATCACTGATTTTTTGACCAAGGAAGGAGTAAAAACGGTTGAGAGCCAGGGTGTGTGCGAACAGTTGGGAAACAGTTCTTTTGCCGCTCCTCTTCTAAAATCAGGCGAATGCGCTTACGCTGTTAACGAAAACGGTACTATATTCTGCGGGTTGGAACGGGCCGCGGATAAAGGTAATTCCCGGATTCACCGGCCGATTTCCTGTCTGTTGTACCCGGTTAGAATTGCCGAACGGCCGCCTTTTGAGATTCTATGCTTTAACCACTGGGATGTCTGTCGTGATGCCCGGGCTTACGGCCGGGAGAAAAATGTCCGGCTTTACCAGTTTGTAAAGGAAGGGTTAATCAGGCGTTTCGGACGTTTCGGGGACGAGTTTTACCGAAGGCTTTCGGAATTGGCGGAAAAACAAAATAAAGAGTAAATTATTCAAAGAGATAGGAGAGCCGGTCGGGAAGTTCTTCTTCCCGGAAGAATTTTTGGGCAATGAGCTGGATATTGTCCACCGCCTCTTTGGGTCCGGTGGCGATTATGTCGCAAAACCTGGTTCCGGCTTTTTTCCGGATTTCCGCCCGAAAGGCCTCCAGCACCTCTATGATCATTTTCGGAGCGTAATTCCTTCCTTCCGCCGCCAGCGGTTTTTTTCTCTTTTCCAGTTCGTTGATTACCGTACCGGCGGAGACCGCAATCTGGCTTTCCTTATCGGACAGGCCGATTACCCGGTCAATCGCCTCGGTCATGGTGAGCATGGAAAGCATGCTGTCCGCCTTGAATTTTTCACCGCCCACCTCAAAAATAACCGCTCCGTGGCGCTGGCAAATTTTGTAAATCCAGGTCATCGGCCGGGCGTGTATGCCGTCTACGCCAACCGGAATTTTAATCATTCGCCGGACCTTCCCGGTGCTCTTGGTTAAGAGGTTCAAGGACAGGTCTATGCCCGATTTGCCGTAATGGACAAGGTATTTCAAGGCAAAGTCCACGATGACGGAGAGCAGGCGTTTTTCATCGATCAGGTTCGCAAGTTTGCGCCGGATCTCCGGGTCTTTGGTGGTCAGGAAGTGGCGCTCGTAAAAGTGAGTCAGGTCTTTGGTAATTTCGCACAAACGCAGACCCATGGCAATGTAACCCCGCAGACTCCAGAAATCCGGCTCGTTCTTTTCCATGACGGTGCCGTGGATGTGGCTGTCGTAAAAACTTTCCAGGGTATGGAAACCGCTTAAAGTCTGGCCTATTTCCCGTTCGTTGACGGCCGTCTTTTTTTGCGCGATGCTTTCCTGAAAAAAGATGAGGGATTCAACAACGCTGATGTATTCGGTGGTCAGCAGTTCCACCGAGGTTGTTTCGGTGTCCGTTTCGGTTATGGACCGGTTTTTCTCCAAGCGGGTTTGACCCTGAAGTTTTATGTAGGGGTTGGCGGTTGCTTTTTCCGGTTGAGGTATGCCGTATCCTTCCATCACTCCGAGAGTTTCGGCGCAAAGTTTCCGTATTATCTGGTAGAAATAGGCGAGCGTCTTTTTCGCTTCAGCCATCAGCCGTTCTTTTTCCTCCCGACCTTCTTTAATCTGCCTTACATCATAACGGTCAATGATACCTTCTTCCAGGGTAAAGGCAGCCCGGCAGAACCATCGGATGCCGGCCAGCAATTCCCGGAAGAAGAAGAGTTCGTTGGTGAAGGCCTCGGCGTTATCAAGAATAGTTTCTAATTCGTGGGATTCCCAGCGGAGGTAATTGAGAAAATAACGGCCGGTCTTCTCCTTTGTTTTCAGGAAATAACCGGCCAGAAAGAAAAATTCAGGGTTGGTAGAACAGAGGTTGGCGAGGAAAACACGCGCGGAGACGCGGTTATGGATGATGTAATTTTGCGCCATTACAATTTTGTTTTACCGATTGGCGCTAAGAACCCAATTCCCAGCGAATAAACCGCCGAATGCTTATCTTCTCTCCGATGCGGGCCGTTGTTTCGTTGAGGTAGTCCTGGATGGTCTTTTCCGGTTCCCGGATGAA
>CAZBFL010000201.1:0-2276 GCA_964491175.1 uncultured bacterium | reverse complement strand
CGGACCGGGGGGTAAACGGTGCGGAAAATTACCCGATGATTCTTAAGATTGACGCGCCGGTGAAGGAGTGGTCTATCGTCCTTTTTGATTGTACCAGCACCAACCTTTACGAGTTTATTGACCCGAGATATTTAATCGGACTGGATAAACTGGATCTTTTTAATTCCGCCAATTCCATTCCGAGCGCCTACGGTTTTTCGTATCCGGAAAGCCGCGCCTGGGAGTGGTCTTCCGAGGTGGAGCCGATAGCGGTTCTCTATTCCGAACCGGGTATGGCGATTAAGGTTGCCGGGGAGGCCGGACCCCTGGGAAAAAGAATCCTGCTCTTGAATTCCCCGGACAGCGAGACCAAGGCCAATTCCGAAGGGTTGGGCTATCCGGTAACTGACGAACCGTCTTTGCTCACGCTTACTCCATACCGGGCGTGCCGGGATATGATTAACCTCAACGAATACCGGATTTGGAACTTTAAGCAATTCGGTATTTCCAACGAAAGGCTGCTGATTCTTCACGAAGAGGCAAAAAAATGGTTTTCCGTTGCATCCGAAAGCCTTATTCAATCTGACTGGTTCTCTTTTCTGACCAATAGCCGGCGGGCGGTGGGCCTGGAGTCCAGGGCTTATCCGGACGTGCGGGCCACCACCAATGACGTCATTAAAGGCCTTATTTTCTACTTTGTTATTCTCCTGCCCTTCGCTTTTTTCAGCGAGCGGCTCTTTTTCGGATTTACCGATATCCGGAAACAGATTGCCGGAATATTTGCCATATTTTTGTCCGTTTATACGGCGCTGCGCTTCGTTCACCCCGGTTTTCGCCTGAGCAGCAGCCCGGAGGTTATTTTACTGGCTTTTATCATTCTTTCCCTCTCCGTTCTGGTCATCTTTTTGGTTGCCGGCAAGTTCGAAGAGCAGATGCAGCGTTTGAAGCGGGAACGGGCCAAGGTTTACGAAACCGATGTAGGCCGCCTGGCCGCCACCGGTGTCGCTTTTAATCTCGGAATCGCCAATATGAAACGGCGTAAACTCCGTACCACGCTTACGGCAGTCACATTGATACTGCTGACTTTTACGGTTCTTTCCTTTACTTCCATCAAGAGTTATCTCCGTTTTAACCAGGTGGCCAGAGGGTATCCGCCCGCTTATGAGGGGTTGATGATCCGGGACCGCACCTGGTCTCCCCTGGAAGAACCGGGTTCCGAATATATTAAGAACGAATTTTCCGACAAGGCGGTTGTAGCGCCCCGCTCCTGGTTAATGAACCCGAACATTGAACAAAAGACCTTTATCCGCGTAACGCATGGAAAACAGGAGACGTTTGCTTTCGGGCTGTTAGGCGTAACCGTTCAGGAACCGCTGATTACCGGTCTTGATCGTTTCCTGTCGGCCGGCAAGTGGTTTGAAAACGATACGGAAAAATCGGCCATTATTTCGGAAAAGATGGCTCAGAACCTTAATTTTTCCGTTTCGGAGCTGGGTCAGGGCGAGATAAATATCTTTGGGGAAGACCTGAAGGTCGTGGGCATCGTTTCCGATGCGAAACTGAATGATTACAACGATCTGGACGGCGAGCGCCTGACGCCGGTTGATTTTGCGGTTATGCCCAGCCAGGAGATGAGTAAATTCAAGATGGAACGCACCGCCAAGGTGATGGCCGGCGGAGGAAAGGCCGAGATGTTTACGCACCAGGAAGCGGCCAACATGGTTATCGTGCCGTTCCGGTTCCTTCGTCAGCGCGGCGGTACCATCCAGTCAATCGCGGTTAAATTCAAGCCCGGCTATGAGACCCGGCAGGAGGTTGAAGATTTTGTTTCCCGGCTGGCCGTAACGATATTTGCCGGAATCAGCGGCAAGACCTCGGTCTATTCGTCATTGGAGTTGACTTCCTTTTCCGGAATCGGCAACCTTTTTATCCCCATTCTGATTGCCAGCCTGATCGTTCTCAATACCATGATGGGCGCGGTTTATGAACGCATCCGGGAAATCGGCATTTACAGCAGCGTGGGTTTGGCGCCCAGTCACATCGCCGCCCTTTTCTTCGCGGAGGCCTGCGTTTATTCGGTTCTGGGCGCGGTGGCCGGCTACCTGCTGGGCCAGGTGGTTACCAAGGTTCTGATGACGGCCGGTTTATTGAAAGGTTTGACGCTCAACTATTCCTCTCTTTCTGCAGTTACTTCCACCATCATTGTGATGATTGTGGTCTTTCTTTCCACCGTCTTCCCGGCCCGGAAGGCTTCGCAGATGTCCGTGCCGGATGTTACGCGCCGGTGGGTCCTGCCC
>CAZBFL010000200.1:0-2293 GCA_964491175.1 uncultured bacterium | reverse complement strand
AACGGCTGCGGTGGAGCCGCGTTTTGACCGCCGGTTCGCTGATATTCAGTATCCGAGCGACTTCCTTGACAGGCAGGTCCTCTATTTCGTAAAGAACGAAGGGCGTTCGGTAAGTATCCGGCAGTTCCGCAATCTTCTTTTCCAAAAGTTCCCTTAATTCGGTGTTGGCCAGGGAAGCGGCCGGGTTGTGAGACCAGTCCGTAATTTCAAAGGACTGTTCTTCGCCGTTATCTTTCCTGACGGTTGTCATCGCCTCCAGCGAAACCGGCGCCCTTTTCTGTTTGCGCAGTTTCAGAAGGCAGAGGTTTATGGCAATTCGGTAAAACCAGGTGCCGAAACTGGAACGGCCGGAAAATTTCGGCAAGGCCTGAAAAGCTTTGATAGAGGCCTCCTGAAGCACGTCGGCCGCGTCGGAGCGGTTTCCCAGAATCCGGTAGGCCGAGCTGTAGGTCCGGGCTTCGTATTTTTTGAGGAGCGCCTCAAAAGCTCCCCGGTCTCCGGTCCTGGCTCTGGAAACCAGTTCCGCCTCTTTCTTTTCCATATTTAATGTTTTGGTATCGGGTTTTGCCCGATGACCGGACGCTATTCGAACCTCTTTTCAGTCCCTACCCAACCCCGCCGAACCGGAAAACCGGCTTGACTATCTGCGTGACCTCGGTCTTCAGAATGAAGAAACTGAGGAAGTAAAGGAGAAGGCTATGCTTTTGCTACGAGTTTCTTCTGAAAGATTTTAAATTTTTCTATTCCGCCTTCTTTTTCAGCCCATTTTCTTATCTTGGTCAGATTCACTCTATTGCTCCTTGTCACCAATACCGCTTGTTCCAGAGCTTGCCGGTCACCCCAGAAGAAATAGGCGGCGAGCCTATCCTTAACACAATCGGCAGGGGTCAACAAAATAATTATTCCGCGTTTCGTTCTTAATGACTTGAACTCGAGCACCGGTTCGTTGCCTATGGCAATGGGCGGCGCCGGGAAATCTATCAAAAACTTGCATTCGGGATTTTCAAAAAGACGACCGTCTTTTCTCTTGAAGCCAAGTTCACCAAGTATCGGAACCAGTTCCTTAAGAGAACTTTTGGTGATAAAATCCAAATCATAAGAAATGTATTTATTTTTGGCATATATCGAAACGCAGGCACCCCCTACCAGCGTAACTTCAATACCGTTCTTTCTTAAAACATCAGAGATGACGGCTGCCAAGTCCCTGATGGTGATTTTTTTCCACTCTATCTTCATAGCGGTTTACCCGGTTTCCTTGGTCTGGTTCTTTTCCGATAGTATTGTGCCATCTCTTTTTTAGAAAGGAATTCCATGGCCCTGGCCAGCATTGCCCGTAATTCTTTAAGAAACGGGTACCGCGGATTAAATTTGTACAGTCTTGTTTTTCCCTCAAGAAAACTAACCACTATTCCGCCATTTTCCAAACGCCGGAACTGTTGCTGGATACCGTTGACGGAAATGTTGAAAGTTCTGGATATTCCTTTGGGATAACCCTGCCCGTAGGTTTCCAGAAAAAAAAGTATTTTCTCGATTGTAGCGTTACCCAGTAATGCTTCCAGCATGATTTTCTCCTTTTACCATAATTAATGGTAATGTTACCATAAAATATGGTATAAGTCAAATTCGTGCTTTTAGGATGTCGGGGCGACTGGATTTGAACCAGCGACCTCTTGGTCCCAAACCAAGCGCTCTAAGCCAGGCTGAGCTACGCCCCGATAACTATAGTGAATAGTGAACAGTGAATGGTAACAAGACGGATATCTTCGATATTCTACCATATTTTAAAGATTAACGCCTTTCTTACGGCAGATATTCTGTGGTATCATAAATGGCGGATTTACCGGATAAACTGCGTTTGTAATGAACTGATAGCGGGGTGACGAGATGGGAGGAGCGCCGGTTCTCTTTGTAGAAGGTGACGGTATCGCCGAAGTTTGGGAGAAGAGTCTGGTCCTGTTGTGGGAGAAGGGGACACAGATTAAGACCGAATATGACAAGCCGACCGACCCACCGGCCAAGGATGCGGGGATGGTAATGGTGGTCCGTCAACCGTTTGCCGAGCCCAGGATACACCTGGGTTTTTGCGGCGGGATTGAAGATTTGGAAAAGTATCGCCGGGAAGTGGTTGACGGCGTTCATGACCACTGGATCGCCCCGGAAGAAGGGAAGTGGACCTATACCTACCACCAGCGTCTGACCGATTACCTGGTTACCGATGACCTTTCCTGCCGCGACCCTAAGAAGCTTCCTTTCAAAAGCGTTAACCAATTGGACTATATTGTCCGGAAACTTT
>CAZBFL010000199.1:0-2367 GCA_964491175.1 uncultured bacterium | reverse complement strand
AAAAATAGGTTTATCGGTTTGGGCGTTCTGGCATTAGTAATATCCGGTCTATTCCTCATGGCCAGGCCTCTCCTGTCTCAAGGCGGCCTGCTCGGAAAACCGGCGCCTTCTTTTACCGTAACTTCGCTGGACGAAAAAACCATTTCCCTGAACTCCCTCAAAGGGAAAGTGGTTATCCTCAATTTCTGGGCAACGTGGTGCCCGCCCTGCCGGGCTGAAATCCCGGAATTTGTCCAGTTTTACCGGGATTATAAAAAAGAAGGTGTCGAGATAATCGGGTTGGGCGTAAACGACAGTGACGCCGCCTTACAAAAATTCGGCAGGGAAAACCGGATTAATTATCCGGTCGCCAACGACAAGGGCAACCAGGTCTCTTCTCTCTACGGAGGGATAAGGTCCATCCCGACCACCTTCGTAATAGACCGGAAGGGTGTAATCCGGGACATGCGTGTCGGAGGCATCGACCGGCAGGAACTCTTGAAGATGGCGGAGCCTTGCTTGGGAACCGCAGACAAATAATCTTGCAGAAAATAAAAAAGGCTTTTCGTAAACCGGCAACCGGGAGGATAGATGGAAATAATATTAGACGAAACTAATTTTGACCGGGAAATGAAAGAAAGCGCCCTGCCGTTTTTGGTTGATTTCTGGGCTCAATGGTGCGGCCCGTGCCAGATGCTTGGTCCAACCCTGGAGCAGGTCGCCGCAGACTTCAAGGGACGGGCGAACGTGGGCAAGGTAAACGTAGACGAGAACCCCAACCTGGCCGGCAAATTCGGGGTGATGAGCATTCCTACCCTGATACTCTTTGTCGGCGGACAGGAAAAAGAACGGCTGGTCGGCGTGATTCCGAAAGAGCGGCTGGTTCAGTTGCTGGAAAATTACTTAAAACAATAGGGGCGAAAATGAAACTATCAAAGATGTGGATAGCATTACTTATTCATTTCGCCGTCGTCCTGCCTGCCTTCGGCCAGCAAACCGCCGAGGAATATTTTAAGAAAGGCGTTGAATTATACGGCGCGCAGAATTATAGCGAGGCGGCGACAACCTTTGAAAAAGCGATTGAACTCAAGCCCGAATATGCTGAGGCCCATTATAACTTGGGTATAACCTACTGGCAGCAGAAACAGTATAAGAAGGTTTCGGAACAGTTGCAGAAGGTGCTGGAGATTGCGCCGGGCAGCGACCTGGCCAAAAAAGCGGAGGAGGATATTAAAAAACTCAAAGCCGCCGGAGTTTATTCGATTGCGGTCAAGGAAGAGGAGGAAGAAATCTCGTTCTCAACAACCAAAACCTCCGAAAAACCGGACGCCGCGCTTCCGGAGTTGATTGAAGACCTCCGGTTCGGCACAGACAGTAAAAGAATTGCAGCGGCCAGGTGGTTGGGATTTTTCCCGGAAGAAAAAGCGGTGGAGGCGCTCGGAGAAGCTACGGGAAGGAGCGGGGAAACGCCGGAGATAAAGATGGCAGCCGTGGAATCGCTGGGTAAAATTGCCCTCCCTTCCGCCATTCCGTTCCTGGAGGCGGCGCTGGGAATGCAGGATTTTCCGGTCGAAGGAAAACAGGCTGTCATAGAAGCCCTGAAAGCCATCAACACCACGGAAAGTTTGAAAGTAATTCTTTACGCCTGGGCCGGAACTTTCCCGGGCGGACTATCCGACCAGAACATAGTTGAACTGGTACGAAAAAAAGGCAGGGAAGATTTTGCCGACATCATCCGGCCGGCGTATCTTCAGACCACCGGGGAGAAAAAAATGTCCATGGCCCTGGCCCTGGGAATACTGAGAGATGTAACCGGGGTTCCGTTAATGATAAACCGGTTAAAGGAAGATTATCCGGATGACGCATCACCCAAATCTTCCCTCAACCAGCCGCCGCAGCAACCCGGCATGCCCTTTCCGCCGGGACGGGAAGGTTTTCCCGAAGTCAGGCCTATCCTTAAAGAACAAAACGCGGAATCCGCGGCGGGTTGGTCCCGAAAGGATGAGGCCGGCCTGAGGGTTGAAATTGTGGACGTATTGGGTATTTGCGCCGGAGCGAACCAAAAACCATTCCTGACCTATCTTTCCAAAAACGACCAGGAAAAAAAGGTCAAAGAAGCCGCCCTGAAAGCGGTCCAAAATCTGGAATCGCGCATCGCCAGTTCCGCCGCATCTTATCAGAAGGGCACCGCGCTGGCAAAAGAAGGAAAGATAACGGAAGCAATCCCTTTAATTCAAACCGCCCTGAAGGAAAACCCGGATGCGCCTTACGCTGAAGAAATCAAGAAACTTCAAGCCCGTTTTAATTATGATCAGGCGCTGGTTTTGTTGAAGGAAAACAAAAAAGAGGAAGCCATTACTCTCTTACAATCCGCCCTGGAACTTGACC
>CAZBFL010000198.1:0-2389 GCA_964491175.1 uncultured bacterium | reverse complement strand
GCGCAGCCCCTCCCCTACACAAAATAAATGATTTTCATTGGAGGAGAGCGTGATGGCAAAGAGCGTCTATTTTTTTGGAGAAGGGAAAGCGGACGGGAACGGCAAGATGAAAGAACTGCTCGGCGGAAAGGGAGCCGGGCTGGCGGAGATGGTAAATATCGGAATCCCGGTCCCGGCCGGTTTCACCATTACCACCGAGGTCTGCACCCATTTTTATCAGAATCATGAAAATTTTCCGTCGGGGTTGGAAGAGGAGATTAAGGCGAACCTGGCGATGACGGAAAAGGCGATGGGCAGCCAGCGGTTCGGAAATTCCGAGAACCCGCTTCTCGTTTCGGTACGTTCCGGCGCCCGGAAATCGATGCCCGGAATGATGGAAACGGTCCTGAATGTGGGTCTGTGTTCCGCCACCATCCCCGGTTTAGTCAAGAAGACCGGCAACCCCCGCTTTGTTTATGACGCCTACCGCCGTCTGATTATGATGTATTCCGACGTCGTCATGGAGAAGGCCGCCGGCAAAGAACCGGAGGAAGGCAAAGGGATTCGGGTACAACTGCAGAAGATGTACGATAAAGTCAAAAAACAGAAGGGTTACAAATCAGACACCGATTTGAGCGAAGACGACCTGAAGAAACTGTGCCGGAGTTTTAAAAAGAAGATAAAGGACTTGCTGGGCAAGGAGTTTCCGGACGATCCCTGGGAACAATTAATGGGCGGTATCAAGGCGGTCTTCTCTTCCTGGAACGGCAAGCGGGCGGTCTCCTACCGGAGGATTGAAGGCATCCCGGACGATTGGGGAACGGCGGTCAACGTTCAATCCATGGTCTTCGGCAACATGGGCGACACTTCGGCGACCGGTGTGGCATTCTCCCGCAACCCGGCGACCGGCGAGAATAAGTTCTACGGCGAGTGGCTGACCAACGCCCAGGGAGAAGACGTGGTTGCCGGCATCCGGACGCCGAACCCCCTGAACGAAGCCACGCACAACGAGCAGAACAAGCACCTGCCGTCCCTGGAAAAGGCGATGCCTCAGGTTTACCGGGAACTGGATACGATTCGCTTGAAACTGGAGAAACACTTCAAGGATATGCAGGATATCGAATTTACCATTCAGGAAGGAAAACTCTGGATGCTGCAGTGCCGCATCGGCAAGAGGACCGGGACCGCCGCCTTGAATATGGCGATGGATATGATTGACGAAGGCCTCATCAGCAAAGAAGAAGCGGTGATGCGGCTGGCTCCGGAACAGATTGACGAACTCCTGCACCCGATCGTTGACCCGTCTGCGGAAAAAAAGGTCGAGGTTCTGGCGAAAGGGCTCCCGGCCGGGCCGGGCGGCGCCTGCGGACAAATTGTCTTTACGGCAAACGACGCGGTTGCGTGGGCCAGGGATGGCAAAACCGTACTCTTGATAAGGGAAGAGACCAACCCGGAGGACGTGGAGGGGATGCGGGCCGCCCAGGGAATCCTGACGGGCAGAGGCGGCATGACCAGCCACGCGGCTCTGGTCGCGCGCGGCTGGGGCAAGTGCTGCATTGTCGGCTGCGCGGCTATCCATATTGACGTGGCCTCAAGGACGATGACGGTTGAAGGCAAGAAGTTCAGGGAGGGAGACTATCTGACCCTTAACGGCACCAGGGGTTACGTTTACGCCGGCCAATTGCCGATGGTGGATGCCACGGAAAACCCAAGGTTTGTACAATTCATGAACCTGGCAAACGGATTCCGTACGTTGGGTGTGCGCGCCAATGCGGATACGCCGGACGATGCCAGGAAGGCGCTGGAATTCGGCGCGCAGGGTATCGGCCTCTTCCGGACCGAGCATATGTTTTACGGCAGGAATTCCGAAGAGCCCCTTTTCCGGCTGCGCAAGATGATAATCTCCAAGACCGAGTCGGAGCGGAGAGCGGCGCTGGAAGAGCTGTATCCGTACGTCAAAAAGGATATTAAAGCGACGCTTGAAGTGATGAACGGTCTGCCGGTCACCATCCGTTTGCTGGACCCGCCCCTTCACGAGTTTGTGCCCAAACAGAAGGATGAACAGGTGAAACTGGCAAAAAGTTTGGGTATTTCGATGGCCAAGTTTAAGAAGAGGGTTGACGGGCTGCACGAATCCAACCCGATGATGGGCCACCGCGGGGTACGGCTGGGAGTTACCTATCCGGAAGTTACCGAGATGCAGGTGCGGGCTATCCTTGAGTCCACGGTTGAACTGCTCAAAGAAGGCAAAAAGGTCATCCCGGAGATTATGGTTCCGGTGGTCGGACTTGCCGCGGAACTTGACGACCAGAAAAAGATTGTGGATAAAGTTTACCGGGAAGTCTGCGCCAAGTACAATGTGTCGAAGATTGAATACCTGTACGGTACCATGATTGAAATTCCGCGCGCC
>CAZBFL010000197.1:0-2393 GCA_964491175.1 uncultured bacterium | reverse complement strand
GTCATGGAGCAGATGGATTGTTTATCATTTTTTCCAAATTATCACGACGGATTCACCGTGCCCATAATTAAACTTGCCGAAAAATTGGCCGAGATTATGCCGGGGAAGCTTAAAGTCAGTTTTTTTCTTAATAGCGGTTCCGAAGCAAACGAGACAGCGCTCAAGATGGCTCGGCAGTACCACTGGGAAAACGGTCAGCCGCACAGATATAAAGTTATTGCCAGAAAATATTCGTATCATGGGATGACGCTTGGAATGACAGCATGCACCGGCTTTCCGGCGCTTAATAAATGTTTTCAACCGATGATGCCCGGCTGTTTGTTTGCGCCGCCAGCAAGTTGTAACGCGTGCGAGTTGGGCCTTAAACCGGCCAGTTGCGATTTGGGCTGTTTGAAGGCGATGGAGAAAATAATGCAGTGGGAGCATCCCGAGACTATTTCGGCGGTGATTATGGATCCGCTTCCAGGTTCGAATAGCGGGTATCCGTTGCCGCCGGATGGCTATCTGCAGGGCGTCAGAGACCTTTGCGATAAATACGGCGTTTTACTTATCTTTGATGAAGTGCAGACCGGCTTCGGCAAGACGGGCAAATGGTTTGCGTGTGAGCACTGGGATGTGACGCCGGATATTATGACGGTCAGCAAGGCAATAACCAGCGGATATCTTCCGTTGGGGGTAGCGGTGACCACCCCCAAAATAGCCGGTGCATTTAAAAAGCCCGGTTCTGAATTTTCAAGCGGTAGTACATATGGCGGTCACCCACTTTCGTGTGCGGTGGCCTTGGCAAATATTCAGATAATGCAAAAGGAAAAACTTGTAGAAAGGGCCGCGAAAACAGGAAAGTACCTCAAGGCGGAACTGGAAAAACTCTACAAATACAAAATTGTCGGCGATGTCCGCGGCATAGGAACGCTTTGGGCGATTGAGCTTATGGCTGACCGTAAAACCGGCGCCAAGCTTGATTCCAAGCTCGATCTTGGTACTTTCATTAGAGACTGGTGCTGGAAAAACGGGATGATTTTGCGTAACAACCGCAATACTTTGGTTATCGCACCCGCTTTGGTAATAAGCGAGGAAGAAATCAGCATGATGATGGGTTATCTGCATAAGGTAATTCCGTTAGCAACAAAACATTTTGGCTTGTGAGTATCGAAAGTGACGGAAAGGTGCGACATCTTGAGCAAGCCGGAATTGGTGTTAAGGGAAAGCGCCTGATATGTTATACACATCCTCGTTTTTTTTATTTCCAGGGCTCCTTTGGAGAAAGACGCTACAAAGTTATTGCCCGCAAGCACAAGGATTGTTTTCTAGCCGGTGAAGGCGATGTACGCATTCTGATGCGTAACAATACCGATGAAATTCGTGCTATGGTGAAGAATATGGTTGAAACGGCAAAAATGACCGGCGGGTATATGATGTGCGTCGGGAATCAGATCCCCTGGAATACACCACCGGAAGCTGTTAAGAAATATTTGGATATTTCGGCAGAACTGGCACACCGATAGCTCTTTTTTATATGATCCTACCTACTCGACAATACCATTGTCAGCGACGAGATTGTTCAGAAATATTTTTGCTGTCACCTCGAGGTTTGTCGCGGCCTCTGCCGTGTCAGCGGCAAGGGCGGCGCCACGTTGACCGCTTCGGATTTATCCGCCGAAGCTTCAGCGAAGGGGGAAGTTGAGATTTACGAAAACAATTACCGGGAAATTGCCAATTTCTTAATTAAAGAATGGGTAAAAACGGTTGAGAATCAGGGTGTGTGCGAGCATTCGGGAAGCAGCTCTTTTGCCACTCCCCTTCTGGAAACCAGCGCTACACAAGGGTTTCAGCGGTGGAGGGCAAACGTAAAAGAGGTGCCTCTGGAGACCGTTGGTAAAAAATGGTTTCCGAATTTCGTGAAGGGCACGAATTACTTTATTAAGGAGGAAACTGAATGGACAGTAAGAAGACGAAACGGATAAAACTGAAGCATTTTGTTAATATGGGCCAGTATTTTATTTCGCATTTTGACCGCGACGTGAAATACCACGACATGGGAAAAGGCCTGCACCTGATGGCACCCCAGTTGCGCCGGATTGGGGAGGATGATATCAACGGCGTCAATCCGGACGTTAACCCGGGCGAACCGCTGGGACCGGTTAAGAGTAATGATGTGGACCGGTGGCGGCAGCAGGCCGAAAAGATAAAGAAGTTAGGGAAATATTTTAGTTTCTGGAACATCTGTGTTCATTATAAATTACCAACCGGACCGGGTTTCAGGTTCGATCAATGTCAGATGCCCCCGGATGAATATAAATGGATGATGTCGGAGATCGGCGATCTTTTTCTGGGTTGGGAAATCGGGGAATTTGACGGGGCTTTCGGGCGGGATGTTATATATTACTTGAAAC
>CAZBFL010000196.1:0-2408 GCA_964491175.1 uncultured bacterium | reverse complement strand
GAAATACTCTGCGTGTCAGACAAAACCGACGTAGTTTGTCGTTGCGAGGAACGTATTGTGTGACGTGGCAATCTCAAACCTTAAAAAACGGGATTGCCGCGCAAACTACGCTCGCAATGACAGGTATGCTTGTTTTGTGACTGATACTCCGCGAAATTTCGCCAACCAGACAACCCTCGTTTACCCTCTTTCTACAACACAATGAAGGTGTATCTGGCGTTTATGGCGGCGCTGGCGGTGGCTTTTCTTCTTTTGATGCACAATATCCGGGGCCTGCGCACCGAAAAAGTTCTCAAAGAAGGGACGGTCTGGCAGGAAGTGCATATCGTCTGGGACTGGAATAAGTTTGTTGAGTGGGGAAGAGAGAACAGGCCCTTTAAAAAGATAGAGCGGGAACAAAAAGAGAGGACGTCGGAAGGAACGGAAGATAAAAAAAGATGAAGTTCGGCCTCCACATATCCATCGCCGGAAAGATTTATGAGGCAGTTGACCGCGCCGTCGCCCTCTCCTGCGACACCTTCCAGATATTTTCACGCAACCCCAGGGGCTGGGCGGTAAAATCCCTGGAAGAACTTGAGACGGCGGAATTCCGGCAAAGGCGTAAAAATTCGGGTATCGCTCCGGTTGCGGTCCATATTCCCTACCTGATAAACCTCGGTTCGCCGGACGATGCCCTTTATCAAAAGTCTGTCCGGGCGTATATTGAAGACATCCGGCGGGCAGACCTGCTGGGCGCCGAGTATTTTGTCACCCACCTGGGAAGCCACCGGGGCCAAGGGGAAGAATTCGGCTTAAAGAGAATCGCTGACGGCCTGCAGACAGCCCTTTCCGAAACCAGGCCGAAGTTAAAAGTTTTACTTGAAAATACCGCGGGCAGCGGAGATAGCCTGGGCCATTCGCCGGAACAGATAGCCCGCATTCTGGAAATGGTCCCGGACGAAAAGTATCTGGGACTCTGTCTGGATACCGCACACTCTTACGGAGCCGGTTACGACGTAGCGTCCGAAGAAGGGCTAAATGTCTTCCTGGAAAAGATTGAGCGGCTCCTGGGGAAAAAACGGCTCTGCCTCGTTCACGCCAACGATTCCAAGGCGGCGTTAGGCAGCCGGGTTGACCGACACGATGACATCGGCGCGGGGAAGATCGGGTTGGACGGTTTTCGGATAATTGTCAATCATCCTGCGTTAAAAACGATACCTTTCATCCTGGAAACGCCCAAAAAAGACCCGGATGAGGACGAAAGGAATTTGAAGACGATAAGGTCACTGATAAAATGAAATACGAACCAGCGGAAGTCGAGAAGAAGTGGCAGGGGTTCTGGGAGGAGAAAAAGGTCTTTCTCACCAAGCCTGAAGGTAAGAAGAGTTACATCCTGGAGATGTTCCCCTACACCAGCGCCCAGATTCATATGGGCCACGTGCGCAATTACACCATCGGCGACGTCATCGCCCGGCAGAAGATGATGGCCGGCTATTCCCTTCTGCATCCCATCGGCTACGACTCTTTCGGGATGCCGGCGGAAAACGCAGCCATCAAGCAGAAGATCCACCCGGCCGACTGGACTTACCGGAACGCGGCGACCATCCGGCGCCAGTTAAAACTCCTGGGGCTCTCCTACGACTGGGACCGGGAAGTCATCACCTGCGATCCGGATTACTACCGCTGGAACCAGTACTTTTTTTTGAAACTGCTTGAAAAGGGACTCGCCTACCGCAAAAAATCCGTTGCCAACTGGTGCCATTCCTGCAAGACAATCCTGGCCAACGAACAGGTAGTCGACGGGAAATGCTGGCGCTGTTCCAGCGAAGTGACCCAGAAGGAACTGGAACAGTGGTTCTTCCGCATCACCGCCTACGCCGAAGAACTCCTGGACAATTCCGGACTCGCCGGGTGGCCGGAACGGGTGAAGATAATGCAGGAGAACTGGATTGGCAAGAGCGTCGGCGTGGAAATATTCTTCCCGGTTCCGACCCTGAATCAGACCCTGTCGGTCTTTACCACCCGGGCAGACACTATCTTCGGCGCCACCTACGTGGTCCTTTCACCGGACCATCCGCTGGTGCCGGAAATCGCAGCGGTCTCAAAAAATAGACCGGAAATAGAATCGTTCCTGGAACGAAGCCGCAAAGCCAGAGACCCGGAAGAGATGGTTAAAGAAGGGGTGTTCACCGGAATCAAGGCGCGCAACCCGGTCAACAACGAAGAGATACCGCTTTTCCTGGCAAATTACGTTTTAGCCGGATACGGAACCGGCGCCATCATGGCGGTTCCGGCCCACGACAGCCGCGATTTTGAGTTCGCGAAGGTGTACGGCCTCCCCGTCCGGGAGGTAATAAAACCCCGGGCTTCCAACTCAGCCGACGTAGCGCGACCCTTTAGGGTCGCCAAACACAGCACGGGTTCCCTTT
>CAZBFL010000195.1:0-2410 GCA_964491175.1 uncultured bacterium | reverse complement strand
CCGTTATACCAGTATCTCCCGTGATAGCGGGAGGGCTGTCCGTATCTTGAGGGATTGCGCATATCGCGCAGGGCGGCGGTCCCGGCGGGGAGAATATAACTTCTATTCTCCCAACTGCCTAACTACAAATTACAGAAAATATTTTACACTACCTAAATTCAAAATTATTCGGGTGAAAAAGTTACGTGTTCTGTGCTAACATATATCCGTTATGTATGAAGAGTTTGATATTCCGCCTTCCTTAAGGGAACTACTCGTTCGGGAAGTAGGTGGCAAGGAGCGAGTGAGATGGACCGGACAACCAAATCCCGGTCTTATTGCCAGGTCTACTCTGCCGATTTTTGCTTTTGCCATTCCCTGGACCGCTTTCGCCATCTTCTGGATTTGCGGCGCTTCGGGATTCAAGCTTCCTGATTTCAGCAAAGGGGGATTCGCCCTTTTTCCGTTGTTCGGCGTTCCGTTCGTACTTGTTGGCTTGGGAATGCTCGGTGCCCCCTTGTGGGCTTTCAAGCAGGCCAGGATGACTCTCTATGCGATTACCGAAAACCGCGCCCTGATTCTCAGCCGTACCATCCGGGGAGTCAGCATTCAATCTTTCCTTCCGGCTCAACTCACGAACCTACAGACAAGAAAGCGTTCCGATGGTTCCGGCGGTATAGTTTTCGGAGGTTCTTCCCCGCCGATACAAAATATTTCCAAACCCAACTCCTCAATGCCGGCCGGATTTTATTGCATCAAAAACGTAAGTGTTGTTGAGAAAATGCTTCTTGATTTGAATTCAAAATCTGAGGATATCCCTCCCGCCTGAGATATAAAACCAGCGGTGAATCTTCTCAACCGCCAAATCATTCTGGAATGAAAACGTTTAGTCCGTTTACCGGGGGTTATTCTCTATTCGTTGCGCAAAGCGGTTATCGGGTCCAGTTCGGCCGCGGAACGGGCGGGGTACAAACCGAAGATAACTCCGATGGCCGCGGAAATGGCGAAGGCCAGAATCGGCGACCAGAAGGTAACGATGGTCTTCATGCCGGTGGCGTGCGTAACCAGCACCGGTATGAAGATTCCCAGGATAACGCCGGTGGCGCCTCCGATACCGGAAAGAATTACCGCTTCGGATAAAAATTGAATTACAATATCCCGTTTGCGGGCGCCCAGAGCGCGGCGCAGGCCGATCTCCCGAATCCGCTCCATAACGCTGGCCAGCATAATGTTCATAATGCCGATGCCGCCCACCAGGAGCGAAATGGCCGCAATGGACCCGAGCACGATATTAAAGATACGCTTGGTCTGCTCGGCCTGCTTCAGGAGTTCCAGAGGCACCATAATCTCGTAATCGGCTGTTTTATGGCTCCGCTTCAACTCGGCGGCGATAAGGTTCACGGTCGGCGGGATATCGGTCTCCCGGTCGGCCTTCAGGACTATCTCGTGCAATTCAATCCATTCCCGTATCTCGCTCCCCCCTTCGTTCTTAAAGATAAATTCTCCATACTGGCTTATCCCGGTGGAAAACGGGATGTAGATTTCATAATTGACGTTTTCCGCGGCCACCGTTGCACCGCCGCCGGAGATGCTGCGGTCGGCCAGAATGCCGATTACCCGGTAATAGTTCCTCTTTATCCGCACGGTCTCCCCGAGCCCTTTGCTCAGGGGAAAGAGTTTCTGGGCGAGGCCGGCGCCCAGGACCGCCACGTTTGCCCTGCGCCGGGCGTCGTCTTCGTTGAAGAGCCGCCCGGATGCCGGGGCAAGGTTGACCAGTTGGAAATAACCGGGGTTGGTCATAACCAGTTGCCCGGTAAAACTCCACTCCTCGTGCCAGACCGTTTCCCTTGTCCGCCGCAACTGGGCCGACTGAACTATCGAAGGGATGGTTTCAAGCCGGGAGAAGTCGCTCTTGAGCAGCCCGTACTTGTCCATCCGGCTCGCGGCCTGGGAGCTGCGGCCGGCATCGGCCGGCGGCTTGACGCTGCGCACAATGATGTTCAAACTGCCCATCTGCTTGATGCGCTGCTGGGCCTCGTAACTGGCTCCCTCGCCGATGGCCAGCATCGCTATTACGGAGGCGACCCCGAAAACGATGCCCAGCACCGTCAGAAAAGAACGGAGCCGCCGATGCCAGAGACTTTTTAAACCTACCGTCAGGTTTCGCTGAAAAAATGCGGGAATCATCATCGCTTTTATTCTTTTATGCGGCCGTCCACAATGTGAATCGTCTGGGAGGAATTTTGGGCCACTTCGGCATCATGGGTAATAATAACCAGCGTCTTACCCTGGTGGTGCATTTCATTCAATACGGAAAGTATCTCCTGGCCGGTCTTTGAATCAAGGTTGCCGGTCGGTTCATCCGCCAGGATGATAAGCGGGTCGTTTACCAAACTCCGGGCGATCGCCACCCGCTGCTGCTGTCCGCCGG
>CAZBFL010000194.1:0-2411 GCA_964491175.1 uncultured bacterium | reverse complement strand
CCGTACAGCAGGTAGCGCCTGGCGGTGGAGACCGAAAATTCCCCGTTTATGCCCAGGTCGGCTATCCCTTTCCGGGCGGTTTCGCCCACCGTATCCGTAACCCCCTCTTTAAACCAGACCTCCACGGATACCGCCCCTTCGGGCAAAGCCCGTTTTCCATAATAAAAATCCTGGGTTATCGGGTCCGCCAGAAGTTCCCGGGCAACTTTCTGCAGATTGGCCGGTGAAATTTTTCCTTTTATGAGAAAGATAGAACCGCTTTCTACGGCGGCAACACCTTTAACGTCCAAATCCAGGATATCGCTGCAGAGTCCCTGGCTGACCGGGTCAAAGACGCCCTTTCGGTACCAGACCTCAATCCGATGAGTATCCATAATGATGCTGTCATTGCGAACGAATTTTGTGCGGCAATCCCGTTTTCCAAGGTTTTAGATTGCCACGTCGCAAACAACGCTCCTCGCAATGACTTTAAGTAGTAAGGATTTTGTAAATTTGCCAATATTTTTCCTGGGTATTGGCCACCACCTCCGCCGGCAGTTCCGGCGCCGGAGGGTTTTTGTCCCACTTGATGCCCAGCAGGTAGTTGCGCACGTACTGCTTGTCCAGGCTGTCCGGTTCCCGGCCGGGCCGCCAGGTCTCTTTCTCCCAGAACCTGGAGGAGTCCGGCGTAAAAATTTCATCGATGAGGATTATTTCCCCCCGGTCGTCAAACCCGAACTCAAACTTGGTGTCCGCGATGATTATTCCCTTGCGCCGGGCGTATTCCGCGGCGGCTTGATACAAAGCAAGAGATTTTTCCTTCAGGCGCCCGGCTGTTTCCGGCCCGACGATCTCTTCGCATTCGGCAAAGGTAATGTTGCGGTCATGGCTGCCCGCTTCTTCTTTGGTGGCCGGGGTAAAGAGCGGTTTTGGCAGGCGGGAGGCTTTTTTCAGTCCGGCCGGCAGCGGAATCCCGCAGACGGTCCCCCCGGTCCGGTATTCTTCCCAGCCGCTCCCGGCCAGATAGCCGCGCACCACCGCTTCAACCCTTATCTTCTTAACCTCTTTTACGATGAGACTGCGTCCGGCAAGGTATTCTCCGAACGGCTGCAGGGTTGCCGGGAAACGAGTAAAATCGCTGACCAGGATATGGTTCGGTATTATCCCTTCCAACCGGCGGAACCAGAAGACGGACAACCGGGTTAGAATTTTTCCTTTGTCCGGTACCGGCGTGGGCAGAATATAATCAAAGGTGGATATCCGGTCGCTGGCGACCATCAGGATTTTTTTATCCGGCAGCCGGTATAAATCCCTCACTTTGCCGGAATAAAGCAAGGTTAACGGTAATTTATTTTGCATATTCTTCAATGTTTACTTTTTCCAACCGCGGCAACCTTTTTTTCAAAAAAGAAGCGGCTACCCTGCGAAAGTTCGGTGTAATGTCCGACAGGCATATCTTGAGGTTATTCTTTCCGGCCGCCCCCCTCCGGCGGTTCTCTTTAAGTCGTCCGGCGACCTCGCCGAGCACCTCTTCGGACGGGTCCACCAACTTTATTTTCGGCCCCATAAACCCGGCGATGGCGGTTTTGAGGAGAGGGTAGTGGGTGCAGCCCAAAACCAGGGTGTCTATCCTTTTTCTCCGGAGCGGTTCCAGGTAGCGGGCTATGGCCATTTCGGTCAACGGCCCGGAGAGCAGCCCTTCTTCCACCAGCGGCACAAAGAGCGGGCAGGCCAGACTATACACCCTCGCTTTCGGATTCGCTTTCTTTATTTCCGCCGGGTAGGCGTTGCTCTTTACGGTGGCGATGGTCCCGATGATGCCGATGCGCCCGTTTTTAGTTTCGGTCAGAGCCGCCTTAACCGCCGGCGAAAGGACCCCGATGATGGGCAGGGGAAATTCGGATTTTAACTCTTTTAACGCCAGGGCGCTGACCGTATGGCAGGCGACCACAACCATCTCCGGTTGAAACGAGAGCAGGAATTTTGTGTTCTGCCGGGCAAAATCCCGAATCGTCTCCGGGGATTTGTTGCCGTAAGGCAGACGGGCGGTATCGCCAAAGTAAACAATCTCTTTTTCCGGGAATGATTTTTGAAGGTTGAAAACTACGGTCAGTCCGCCCAGGCCGGAATCAAAGACACCGATGGGCTTGCTTTTCAGCCGGCCCCTACTCATAGGATTGTTCCTCAACGGCGCCGGGGTCAACCGAAATGCTGTTTTTAAGCGGCCGTCCGTCCAGGTAGGATTCAATCCCCCTTCCGATGGCCGCAGAAATTGCCCGCCGGACAGCCGGCGATTTCAGGTTGGCCTCTATGTTTGGGTTGCAGATGAAGCCCACTTCGACCAGGACCGAAGGCATGTTGGTATATTTTAGGACAAAAAAACTGCGGCCTTTAATGCCCCGGTCCGGCACGATATCCGCGATAAATATGTC
>CAZBFL010000193.1:0-2411 GCA_964491175.1 uncultured bacterium | reverse complement strand
GCTTTTAACAATTGCTCCTGGGAACACCAGCAGTATCTTGATGTCGAAACTGGCGAAATCATAACCACCTTTGACGAAGCGCTCAGCGGCATAGACGACACCGAACTGAATGAAAAGATAGAAGCCGGTTTTAATATTCGGTATTTCGCCGTTCCCGAACAGGGTTCTCACGAAGACTACTGCGATATGACCGATTTTGTCGAAACCGTCAAAGAGAAAAATCTTCGGGAAAAACTTGAAATTGCCCTTGACGGTCCGGGCGCCTTTCGAAGGTTCAGGAACGTCTTGTCCAATTACCCCCAGGAACGAGACCGCTGGTTTACCTTCAAGAACGAACGAATCAAAGAACGCGTCCTGGAATGGCTGCGCAATAACGACTTTGAATTGGCGAAATCAGTGCTGTCCAACTGACAAAGTGTGAAAAACGTGAAAACGCTTGATGCTCTTATGTTACGACCACTTTTTCTTTGTAATCGATTTCAAATCACGGATACAATAAGCCATTCCACTAAACTTCAAGGAGTGGCCCATGAATTCCGGTCAAATCGTTTTTTCGCAACTGATGGA
Organism: uncultured bacterium; assembly: GCA_964491175.1. Classification (GTDB taxonomy): domain Bacteria; phylum Ratteibacteria; class UBA8468; order MWAK01; family MWAK01; genus JAHJUB01. The sequence continues at coordinate 1,844 of CAZBFL010000193.1, read as the reverse complement.
CTTGCTTCCCCTGCACGAATTTCGCAAATGCGTACGGCGATACAACGGAGATTACAGGATTCAACGATTCTCATGTCTGGACCAGTTTCTATGTATGGCTTTTGCTCAACTGACCTACCGCGAGAGTCTGCGAGATATCGAAGCATGTCTGCGGTCGATGCCGTCCCGATTGTACCACATGGGCATTCGCGGCAACATCTCCCGCAGCACCCTGGCCTATGCCAACGAAACCAGAGACTGGCGTATTTACGCCGACTTTGCCCAGATACTGATTGGGGTAGCCCGCAATCTTTATCTCAACGAAGACTTTGGAGTCCATTTGAAAGAGACGGCCTACGCCTTCGATTCCACCACCATAGACCTGTGTCTGGAACTTTTTCCCTGGGCCAAGTTCCGCAAGACCAAGGGAGCGGTCAAACTTCACACTCTTTTGAATCTGCGAGGCAGTATCCCGGAATTCATCCATATCACCGAGGGAAGAGTGCACGACGTCAATATTCTGGACTTGCTTATTTTTCAAGCCGGCTCCTTCTACGTAATGGACCGTGGTTATCTGGACTTTGCCAGACTCTATATTATTCATCAATCTTCCGCCTTCTTTGTAACAAGAGCCAAAAGAAATCTTGCGGCCCGGCGCCGATATTCCCGCCCGGTGGACAAGTCCACCGGATTACGCGCAGACCAAACCATTGTTCTTACTGGCGTCAACACTTCAAAGGACTACCCGGAACCACTTCGGCGTGTTTCTTATTACGACGCCGAGACCGACAAACATCTTATCTTCCTGACCAACAACTTTACCCTGCCGGCGCTTACCGTCGCCTCTCTGTTCAAGGCCCGATGGCGGGTGGAGATATTCTTCAAATGGATAAAACAGCACCTGCGCATCAAGGCATTCTACGGAACTTCCGAGAACGCGGTCAAAACCCAGGTCTGGACCGCCGTCTGCGTGTATGTGCTGGTGGCAATCTTAAAAAAGCGACTTGCGACCGACCGGAGTCTCTACACAATTCTACAGGTTTTAAGCGTCAGCCAATTCGAGAAAGAACCGCTCCAGTCCTTGCTTTCGCTGCAATCCGCCGATTTATCAAAGAACGCTACATCACCGAAACAGTTGATGCTATTCGTTTAACAGTTGGACAGTACTGATTAAAAGTTTTCAAAACCGTCCCTTACTGGAAGAGATGTCAACCTTGAAAAAAGACCTTCAACTAGTTGGCGGCGCTCCCAAAAAGGAAGAAGAGAACATGTTTGAAGTTGCCAGAAAACAGATAAAACGGATAAGACGCATAAAGGGATTAACCCAGGCAGAGGTTGCTCATCGGGTGGGCATAAGTCAGAAATTCGTAGGTTTGTTTGAAAGAGGTGAGCGAAATCTCAGTTTTAAGACCCTGAATAAGATTGCCGCCGTGCTCGGTTTCAGCGTGAAGGAAATCGTGCAGGGGATGAAGAACGTAACCGCCCCAAAGGAAAAAGACAGTTACGTTGAGAGGATAAGCGGTTACTTGAACGGCTGCACGCCAAGCGAAAAAAGACTTATCAATGGTTTCATCAAGGTGTTAATCAAAGAACGCGGCAAGTGACACACCTCTCCCCTCCCTTCCGCAGGAATGTTTTTCGGTTTTTATCGTCAGCCCGAAAAGATGTTATAATTAAAGATAGATTCCCGCTTACTATCCGCGGGAACGACAAAGGTTTTGCGGGAATGACAACATAATATTTTTTATTTTAAGTTGCAGATTTTAACGGGGGCGATGATGGCGGAGACGGGCAAAGTGCGGGGAATGGGCTGGCTGCCGGATTATCCGGACGTGAGGGATTATACGCCGGAGCACGTTCTGGTG
>CAZBFL010000192.1:0-2412 GCA_964491175.1 uncultured bacterium | reverse complement strand
GTTTTTCTATCTCGTTCATTGTTTTTATTGTCGTATATTATAGCCCGGAAGACCACTTTTCGCCAAATTCCTTTTGAAATTCCGGAAACGTTCCGTCGGCTATGGCGGCCCGAATCCGGCGCATCAGGTTTTGCATAAAATGGAGGTTGTGGTAGGTAATCAGGTAGAGGACGGTAAGTTCTTTGGTATTCAAAAGGTGGCGCAGGTAGCCGCGTTGGTATTTGCGGCAGACAAAACAACCGCATTCCGGGTCAAGGGGGCCGGAATCTTCCCGGTAAGAACTGTTGCGGATGATTATCTTGCCGCGGCCGGTCAAGCCGGAACCGTTGCGGGCGATGTGCGTCGGGAAGGTGCAGTCGAAGATGTCGATGCCGGCTCCCACCGCCGAAATAATCTCCAGGGGTGTGCCGATACCCATGAGATAGCGTGGTTTTTCAGCCGGCAGAAGTTTGGCCGTATAGGAGATCAGGTCGTTCATCTCTTCCCTGGGTTCGCCGAGGCAGAAGCCGCCCAGGCTATATCCGGGGAAATCCAGGCCAACAATCTCTTCAGCCGAGCGTTTTCTTAAGGATGGGTAGGTTGACCCCTGAATGATGCCGAAAAGCGCCTGTTCTTCGTTCCGGTGGCTGATTTTGCACTTTTTTGCCCAGGCAGTGGTCCGGGCCAGCGCTTCCGCCGCAATTGATTCCGAGGCCGGGTAAGGGACCGGCTGGTCCAGGGGCATAATAATGTCGACTCCCAGGTCTACTTGAATATGGACCGCTTCTTCCGGCGTGATTTGGTGCCAGCCGCCGTCGTAGATGGAACGGAAGACCGCGCCTTTGTCCGTAATTTTGGTATCCTCCAGGCTGAAAATTTGGAATCCGCCGCTGTCGGTTAATATCGGCCTGGACCAGTTCATAAAAGAATGGAGGCCGCCGGCCGCAGAGATTGTTTCTGTTCCGGGACGCAGGGAAAGGTGGTAGGCGTTGGCCAGGACCATTTCGTATCCGAGTTCAACGAGGTTTTCCGAAGAAAGGCAGCGGACCGCTCCCCGGGTGGCGACCGGCAGGAAGACAGGGGTCGTCACTTTTCCGCGGCTAAAACCTAATTCACCAAGCCGCGCGGAACCGTCTTTGGCTGAAATCGTAAATTTCATAATATTATCATCGCGTCGCCATAACTGCCGAAACGAAACCCGTTCTTTAACGCAAAATCGTATGCCGTGAAGAGTAATTCCCTGCCCGCGAAAGCCGCGGTCATAAGCAGCGTGGTGGTCCGGGGCAGGTGGAAGTTGGTTACCATAATGTCAACGACCTGAAACCGGTAGCCCGGGTAGATAAAGGTGTTGACCCGGCCGTTTCCGGCGGCAAGTCCGTTTTTTCGAAAGCTTCCCTCCAGGGTCCTGACCGAGGTGGTACCGACCGCAGTCACCTTCAGGCCTTTTTTTCTGCCTTGATTGATGAAAGCGGCTGTTTCGGGAGAAATTTCAAAAAACTCGGGTTCCATTTGATGTTGAGTTATGTCCGCTGATTGAATCGTCCGGAATGTGCCCCAGCCGACATGAAGGGTAAGGCAGGTAAAGGGAATCCCCTTCTCTTTCATCCGTTCCATAAGGTCCGGCGTGAAATGCAGTCCGGCTGTCGGCGCAGCCACCGCCCCTTCCTTTCGGCCGTATACGGTCTGGTAATACTCCCGGTCCTGGGGCCGGACCGGTCTCTTGATATAGGGCGGCAGAGGAATTTCCCCAAAACGGCGCAGAACCTCTTTTAGAGGCAGACCTTGGAAGGAAACAAGATATGCGCCGGAAGTAATTTTTTGTTCAATCTTCAGTTCTACGGCCGGAGAGAGCGTAAGTCGCAGGCCTTCCCGAACCCGGCCGCGTACCAGGGCTTCCGCCCTGCTCTCCTCTGTTTCTCTTAGAACGAAAATCTCCACCTTTCCGCCGCTGGTCTTCTTTAAGCGTAAACGCGCCGGGATTACCCGGGTATCGTTAAGGACCAGCAGGTTATTTGCCGAAAGAATGTCCGGCAAGTCCCGGAAGACGCCGGAACGGAGCGTGGCGCTTTTACGCTCCAGCATCAAAAGTTTCGCCTCGTCTCTTTTGGGGAGTGGTTCCTGGGCGATAGCGCTCTCCGGCAAAAAGTAGTCAAATTCTTTGATGTTCATAAGGTGTTAAATCCGGTAAACCAAAATGGAATAGCCGATAACAGCGATAGGTTTTTTGTCGGAAAACCAGCGATACGCATGGTTTTTATGATAATTAGAGACGCTAACCGCCACTAAACCTTTCGGAGGTTTTTTGTCTGACTGATAGGGGATGTATCGGGCGCCGAGGTAATAAGCCGGTTCCGCCATCCCGAAATAATCCAGATTGACGGCAGGACAACGGTTCTTTTCCAGGTATTCCGCCAACCTTTTTAAGTCTTGGCC
>CAZBFL010000191.1:0-2427 GCA_964491175.1 uncultured bacterium | reverse complement strand
AGGTTTTCCTCGGCACCCGGGAGCAGGTGGCTGTCCAGTTGGTTGGAAAAAAGTTCAATCTTTTTATGATAGTCCTGAGGAATCATTCCCGATTCTCCCAACCCGGCAGAATATTTGCGTACAGCCGTTTTCTGGCCCGGGCCAGCCGCGACTGAACCGTGCGGTAATGGTATTTCATGATGCTGGCGATTTCCAGGTACGATTTACCCTCTATATCCCGGAGCACGATGATGAAATTATCCGGCGCCGGCAGGGCGGCCAGTCCTTTGCGGACTACCTGCATCCGCTCGTTGTTTCCGGCTTCATTCCGGGAAATCATCCGGCCGGCTCTTTTTTTCCAGATGCCAAAGGTGGCGCGGTAGAGAAAAACGTAGATATGAAACCGGCTTTTAAAACGACGGTAGTTCTTCAGGGTTTTCAGGAATGCCGCCCGCGCAATCTCCGTCGCTTCTTCTTTATCCTGGCATAACCGATAAGCCAGGTTAAAAATATCCTTTCCTTCCCGGTGGACGGTTGCCTCCAGAAACCAGTACGGGTCAGCCAGAAGTCGTCCGGACTGGTCCGGATTAATATTTCGTTTCTTGCCAATCATAATCTCTGAAATAATTTGTTATGCGTTCCCCGCTATGCCACTTTTATGATTTCATATTTTGCGGTGCAGGGATATTTTTTTTCAAGACATTTAATGACCAGATACGGGTTCTTGGAGTGAATTTTTTCGAACAGATGTCCGTTCCTCTTCAAAATCTTCCGGTCCGCCGGTAATCCGTTTGGCAGCAGGTTATCCGTTTTAATCATGTCCAGCGAGGCCTTTTCTACGGCGGCTATATCGGTGGAACAAAGAATGCCGATGTCCGGAACCAGGGAGGCGGTGCTCAGCCCCCAGCAGTCGCAGTAGACGGTTATGTTGGTTAAAAAATTTATGAAAAGGAGATTTTCCGGACGGAACTTCTTCAGGAAGGTTGAGGCTAACAGGGCCAGCCCCTCTGAAAAATCTTCAAATTTTCGGCCGGTCATCGTAATGGCGCCGTTCGGGCAGACCGTCACGCAGTGCTGACAATAGGTACAGTGATGGAAAAAGATGCTTATTTCCTTATTTTTTTTATCCAGGCGGATGGCTTTGCGCGGACAATTTCGGAAACATTTCCGGCAGAAGATGCATTTGCTTTTATCTATGACCAAGCCGCCTTCCAACCGGTGTATCTTGCCTCTTGTTTCTCCGTCTGTCAGGCCCATGGCGATATTTTTAATCGCCCCTCCGAATCCGCAATCGCCGTGCCCCTTAACATGGGAAAGGTCTATGAAGAAATCACAGTCGACCGCCTCCCGTGACAACACCGCTTCGTCCAGCGTTTTAAAACCGATCTTTTCCCGGTAAAAATGTTTTCCGTTTTTACCCAGGCAGGAGACAACCGGACAACCGAGAACTTTCGGGACATAACCGCGGGCCAGACCGCTGCCGGCGTTTACGTCCATGACTTTGACGGAAGCGGCGCCGGCGGCTTTCAACTCCCGGACCAGGATTCTCACGAAAAGCGGGTGGATGGTGGTGTAACCGATGTTGCCGCCCAGGTGCATCTTGATAACCGCCTTTTTCCCGGAGATGCTTTCGGGAATAACTTTTTTGAGCATCCTCTCAAACCGGGAAGGAAGAGTTTGTTCCGGTTCGATCGTTTTTACGGCGATATCGGTAAAAAATACCTGAGCGCGCTTTTTCATCATATAAAGTATAGCATAAAAATACCGGCGAGCGAAAAAAGACGGACTGTTTTTTCTTGCTTCTGCCGGCAGTCTGCTGTAAAATATTGCGATACATGGAAAATAAGAGGATTGGATTGATCGCCTGCGAAATTTTTTTCCGGGAGATGGCCTACTTTGCGGCCCGGGGACCGCAGGTGATTGACGCGGTCTTCCTGCCCAAAGGTCTGCACGATTCCGGCGGAGATAAGATGCGTGAAACTATTCAAAGGGAAATAGACAAGATGCAGGAAAAGGAGTATACCCGCATCATCCTCGGCTATGCGCTCTGCAATAACGGCATCGTCGGTGTGACCGGAAGGCGCTTTCCTCTAATTGTTCCCAAAGCGCATGACTGCATCGCCGTCTTCATGGGTTCCCGGAAACGCTACCAGGAATATTTCTTTGCCAATACCGGGACCTATTTTCACACCGCCGGCTGGCTGGAAAGGGGCACACCGGAAGGCCAGTATTTTGATTCCCAATTGGGGCCGGGATTACTTCGCCAGAGCCTGAAGGAATTTATCGATAAATACGGTGAAGAAAACGGCCGATATCTATATCAAACGCTCAATCCGGAAAAAAATTATCATAAAATTTTGTACATCACCCTGCCGTTGCCCGGTTTGCCGGATTATCGTGATTTTTCCCGGAAAATAGCAGAGGAGAAAGGATGGAAGTGCTGTCTCT
>CAZBFL010000190.1:0-2437 GCA_964491175.1 uncultured bacterium | reverse complement strand
GACAGTGGTGGTGCTGGCCGGCGGAGATTCTTCGGAAAGAGAAGTGTCTCTTCACAGCGGGGCCGGTGTGGCCCGGGCGCTGAAAGAGGCCGGGTTCGCCGTAAAGATTTTGGACCCGGCTAAACCGGGTTTTCCCGAAAAATTGCTGGGCGTGAAGAAGATATACGCCGTTTTTATCGCTCTGCACGGCGGCAAAGGAGAGGACGGAACGATTCAGGGTTTTCTGGAGACCTTTGGATTACCTTACATCGGGAGCGGCATAACGGCCAGCGCCCTGGCTATGGATAAAATTATATCGAAAAAACTGTTCGCTTCGGCCGGATTATCCGTTCCGCCCGATTGTCCGCCGCTCGCCTTTCCGCTGGTTGTCAAGCCGGCTCACGGCGGTTCCACGCTGGGAATCTCCATCGTAAAAAAGAAAGCCGACCTGGCATCCGCTCTTAATCTTGCCCGGAGATACGATGACCGGATTCTGATGGAGAAGTTTATTTCCGGAACCGAAATTACCATCGGTATCCTGGGTAATGAAAACCCCCGGATACTGCCTGCCGTTCAGATTGTTCCGGCCGAAGGATTCTATGATTACCGGGCAAAATACGCGCCGGGCGGCAGCCGGCATCTGATACCGCCGGAACTCCCGCGCAACTGGGTAAAACGGGCGGGCGAGATGGTTCTGGCCGCCCATCGTCTATTGGGTTGCCGCGGACTTTCGCGAAGCGAGGTTATCATTGACCGGAAGGGAAAACCGTATCTTCTGGATGTTAATACGATACCGGGATTCACCGCAACCAGTCTTTTTCCGGAGGCCGCGGCCGCGGCCGGCATTTCCTTTAAGGGACTGGTTAAACAGTTGGTGAAATTAGCTAGAGAAAAATAATACTGTAGGACAGGCGTCTCGCCTGTCAAACCCGACGTGAAGAAAAGAAGCGCGCGAAAATCCAGAAACAGGCACGCCCAACAGAAAAATCATTGGAAATTCTGGTTGTTCGTCGTCTTTATGGCCGCAGTGCCGGCTATTGTCTATCTCGTCGATTCCGTGTCCGGCAGCATCTTTTACAGCCCGCTCTTCAAGATTAGAAAAATTACGGTGAACGTTTCCGGGTTTGACCTTTCCTCTTTTTACGGTCAGAGCATATTTACGGTTTCCCTGACGGAAATAGCCGACAGGCTCCGGAACGACCCCTGGGTTTTCGGGGCAACCGTTCATCGTGCTTTCCCCGACGCTTTGCATGTTTCTGTTGTTCCGCGGGTTCCTTTTGCGTATCTTGTCTTTTCGTCCGGGCGTTTTTTAGTGACCAGGGACGGAACGGTTGTTCCGGAGGAAAGATGCCTTGATAAACCGGCGTTGGAGATTTACGGTTTAACGCCGGCTGACTTACCCGGTTCAATCTTGCCGGCTGTTTCTGTCTTTGACTATTGCCGTTCTTTTGTTTCTTTACGGTCAGTGACTTTTTCTCCCGGTTTCCTGACCCTTATCCCTGATACCGGCGGGACAATTTTTTTGCCGCGCGAATCTTTGGAAGAAAAACTATCGGTTCTTCGCCGGTTGCTTGCCGAATTTCAGGAGAAAGGTTTAAGATATACGTATCTTGACCTGCGTTTTGACGACCCGGTCTTTTTACCGGCCGCCGAAACGGAAAGTGCTGTCATTCCCGCGGATAGTAAGCGGGAATCCAAACCTTAACCTATGGTTACAAACGGAAACGATTTTCTGGCCGGCATTGAAATCGGTTCGGATAAAACATCGGTTGTCGTGGCGACTCCCCGCGGCGCCGGTTTTGAAGTCTTGGGATTTGCCACCGTTCCCACGGTAGGGTTGAAAAACGGCGCGGTTACCAGCATTCCGGAATTGAGCGCTACGGTGGAAAAGGCCGTGATGGAAGCGGAGTCCTTATCCGGCAAGGCGATTCGTTCCGTAAACCTGTCTCTTTTCGGAGATTATTTCCGTGTCGATAAAAGACAGGGGTCTCTGGAAATCAGGAATCGCCAGGGCGAGGTGCTGGAAGCTGACCGGCAGGAAGTGGTCAAGAAGGTTTTTCCCGGCACCTCTTCCGACCACGAAATCGTTCATGCCATCGTTCAGGAGTATCTGTTGGATGACCGGCGTCAGATAAAGAACCCGGTGGGAATGTCCGGGGAACGTCTCGGCGTGGGCCTCTTTATGGTGACGGCCGCCGCCCGGCGGGTTAAAGACCTGAAACGCTGCCTGGAGGAGATACACCTGGAAACCCGGTCAGTCTTTTTCGCGCCGCTGGCGGCGGCCGAAGCGGTTCTTACTTCAGACGAGCTGGAATCCGGGGTGGCTTATTTTGATTTCGGCCGGAGCGCTTCCACTCTTTTGATTTTTGAGCCTACCCTGAGGGAGATTGAAGTTCTGGGTCGGGGGGGAGACCGGATTAACTATGCCCTTGCCGTTTGCCTCAAAACCACTTCTATT
>CAZBFL010000189.1:0-2450 GCA_964491175.1 uncultured bacterium | reverse complement strand
ACATTATATCGTAATTTTCTTAACCTCTTAAATAAATAGTGAACTGACTGAAGAAGAAAGGTGGATTCGTTTGATTGCTTCTCCGAGCATCTCCGCTACGGAAAGGACCTTGATGACCGGCAGTTTCTTTTCCGGAGTCAGAGGTATGGTATCCGTAACCACCAGTTCTTCAAGCGAAGTTCCCTTTATCCTGGCGATGGCATCTCCGCAGAGAACCCCGTGCGTGCAACTGGCATAAACCGCCACCGCCCCGTTTCGCTTAAGAACGTCCACGGCTTCCACTATGGTTCCGCCGGTGGAGATTAAGTCGTCAACCAGAATAGCGGTTTTATTCCGGATGCTGCCGATCAGGTTCACTACTTCAACCTCGTCTGGACCGTCCCGTCTTTTATCCACAATCGCCAGGTCGGCCCTCATTTTTTTGGCAAAAGATCTGGCCATCTTGACGCTTCCCACGTCCGGCGCCACTACGACCGGGTCGCTTATCCCTTTATTTTGAAAATATGCGGTTGTGATCGGCGCCGCAAACAGATGGTCGACCGGAATGTCAAAAAAGCCCTGGATTTGAGGTGCGTGCAGGTCCATCGTGATAATCCGGCTTACTCCGCTGGCGGTAAGGAGGTTGGCCACCAGTTTAGCGGTTATGGGAACCCTGGGCTTATCCTTGCGGTCCTGCCGGGCATAACCAAAATAGGGGATGACCGCGGTTATTCTTTCCGCGCTGGCGCGGCGGAAAGCATCAATCATAATCAGGAGTTCCATCAGGTTTTCGTTGACCGGCGGAGAAGTAGGCTGCACCACAAACACATCTTTGCCCCTCACGTTCTCTTCGATGGCGATCGAGATTTCTCCGTCGTTGAAATGGTTTTGGGTTATCCTTCCCAGGTTCTTTTCCAGATAATCGGCGATACTGGCGCTTAAAGTAGTGTTGGCGCTGCCGCTGAAGACAAGACAATTATTCATTTACTCCCCCCTTGAGGCTAAGATTCGTTGGGCGATTTTCAAATCAGCCGGCGTATTGACTCCCAGGACCTCTTCCGGTTCTTCGGCAAGATGGGCTGCGATGCGCTCGCCGCTGCTGCGCAGAATGCGGATAGCGTTGGTCAGGTAGTATTCGCCTTTGACGTTGTCCGGCTTTACCAGGGAAAGACTGCGGAAAAGTTTGGGGGCGGAAAAGAGGTAAACGCCGGAATTTATCTCTTTAATCTTTTTTTCCGCAGGCCGGGCGTCTATCTCTTCCACGATCGCCTCAACCTCACCGGTCCCGTTGCGTTTAATACGGCCGTAACCGAAAGGTTTTTCCAAAAGGGCGGTCAGGATGGTGGCTGCCGGTTGTCTGCGCCGATGCAGTTTCAGAAGAGATTTCAGCGTCTTTGTCTGCAGAAGCGGGGTGTCTCCGCATAAGACCAGGATGTCCCCGCGGTAATCCTTAAGAATCTTTTGGGTTTGCTTTACCGCGTCACCGGTTCCCAGCGGTTTTGGCTGTTCCACAAACTCTACGCCGTTTCCGGCCAGGTTATGCTTAACCGCTTCTTTCTGGTGTCCGACTACCACCAGGATTTTGTCCGGATTCAGACTTTGCACTATCTCCACGATGTGGGAGATCATCGGTTTACCGAAAATGGTGTGTAAGACTTTTTGAACGGAAGACTTCATTCGGGTGCCTTTGCCTGCGGCGAGTATGACAACGCAGAAATTATCCATCTGTCTTAAATTATATCATTACCCGCTTGTACTTGACAATATTTCAGGATATGCTAAAATATAGGGCTATAAAGTTTCAATTCCTTTTAAAGGAGGTGAAGACAAAAATGGCAGAACAAAAGAAGAGCAGCAGCGCGGTGATCGTAATCCTGATCGTGATCATCGTTATCGCCATCGTGTTAGCCGTAGCGAGAGCGAAGAAAGCTGCCGGACCAGCCGTACCTCCGCCCATGCCGGGAACCGAAATGCCGGCACCACCGGAAGGTGCACCAGCACCGGAAGTACCGCCAGCACCTCCGGCACCTCCGGCCCAATAAGATAATTACAACATTTGACGGAAAACCCTTTTGCACAATATAATTAAAGGGTAGATGCTTTTAGAAGTTCTTTGACAAAATATAGGTGTGTGACAGCTTTGCGTTTTGTATGTTCTGAGGGTTTGATCCTAGCTCAGGACGAACGCTGGCGGTGTGCCTAAGACATGCAAGTCGAGCGACGAAACCAGTTCTTTTCTTAGCAATAGGGGAAGAATTGGCGGAAAGCGGCAAACGGGTGAGTAATACCTGGATAATCTGCCTTTTAGTGGGGGATAACTCTGCGAAAGCGGGGCTAATACCGCATAAAACTCTTTTCCGCAAGGAAAGGAGCCAAAGGTTTTCGGAGCAATCTGGAGATCACTGAAAGATGAGTTCGGGTCCCATCAGCTAGTTGGCGGGGTAACGGCCCACCAAGGCTATAACGGGTAG
>CAZBFL010000188.1:0-2463 GCA_964491175.1 uncultured bacterium | reverse complement strand
GAGTAGCAGCCCCGGCCGTAGTGTTGCAGTTCTCCCCGGAAGACCGGAGGTAATTCACTCCTTTTCTTTACAGCGTCAAAGAAGCCGGCCGGGGAGCTGTACCTGAAATCGGTCTGGTTCAACTCCTTTCTCAGCCTATCCACCAACTCCAATTCCGTTGAAGTGGTTCCGTTCCCGTGGTCTCCTCCTCCGAAGAAGACCATCGTTTCTTTTCCGGAATTGTCCGCCAACCGCATCTTGTCTTCAATCTCCTTGTCCAGCCAGGAGCTGTATAATCCCGGACCGGATATCTTGAAGGTCAGGAGCCGGCTGCCGTCCTGGCCTTCCCAGAAGAAGAGGGTCGGCAGTGGTTTATCCGGTTCTATCGGTTTGGTAAACACGTAATAATCAACGCCCATCTTCTTTAAAATCTGGGGGAGCATCGCGTTATGGCCGAAACCGTCCGGGTTATAGCCGACCCGGGTCATTATTCCGAACTTTTCGTTGAAATAACGCTGCCCGTAAAGTCCCTGCCGGACCAGGGATTCTCCGCTGGGGATATTCAAGTCCGGTTCCATCATCCAGCCGCCGGCCAGAAACCAACGTTTTTTCTTTACCGCTTTTTGAATCTCCCGGAACAGTTCCGGGTCAAGTTCCTCCACCCACTTATAGAAGAGGGCCGAGGAGGCGGTGAAGGTGTATTCCGGATGTTTCTTAATTAAATCGACGGCCTGCCGGAAGGTGGCCAGGGCCACTTCTATTCCTTCTTCCCAGTTCCAGAGCCAGACCGGGTCGATGTGGGCGTTGCCCACCAGGTGAACCAGAGGCCTCTTTTTATCAATCTTCACGTTGGGTCTTCTTTTCATTTTTTCGGCTCTCCCTTAATCGTTACCCAGTCCACTTCCATGTCCGCCGGTACGGTGCCGAGGGTGTTGGCGGCGAGGAATACCGGCATGCCGGCTTCAGGTATCACTTCCTGCTTGTCCGTCTTGTAAATCTTCTCGCCGTCCAGGTAGAACTCGATTGCGGACTCGGTCCAGACGATCTTGATGGTGTACCACTGTTTTTCTTTCAGGTCCGCCACGTGTTCCCGGATTCCTTTTTCACCATCCTTGTTTGCAGAGGCAAAGAGTGCGCTGTCCTGAATGGTTGCCCAGCATACATTGTAGCACCAGGGCGTGACGCTCTGCAGGCCGATGTAGTAGAAGATGGTGGAGTCGGTGCTCAGCTTATTAAATCGAACCCTGGTTTCGAAGGTGACACGGCTAAACTTTTTGGTTGATGCAATAAACATAACGGAGGCCGGTGGTTTGTCTATCAGCTTTCCATCCTGGATTGTTATGCCGGTTGTTGGCTGGGGACCCCAGTTCTTGATGTTGAAACTGTCAAACTCATCGGAGAAAATAACTTCTTCCGCGGAACGGGCAGTACTTGCGGTTACTGATACGAAGACCAAAATACCCAAAAAGACCAACCATAAACTCCTGTTTTTCCTACCCATAATCTACCTCCATTGCCCGCCGTAGCAAGGACGCCCCGCGGCGGCAAAGCCGCCTCTTTGCGGGGCGTCCGTATTGCGCAAGCGGGCTATTTTTAACTTACAACTTTCGGTTCAAGGCGCGATGACCGCCTCATCCAGAAGCAGTTCACCCCGGAAGAGTTTCAGGATGAGTTTACCCTTGCGGCCGAATGTTTTTTGGATATCCAACTCCCCTTTGCCGCCGGTCAGGTTTACCCTGGTTTCCTTTTCGGTTCCGGTTCGGCTGTTGTCAACGTCCATTAAGGCAACAAGCGTGGGATTGGCCATCTCTTTTTTCAGGGTTATCTTTACCTTATCGCCGTCTCTGGTCAACTGGATGATTTCCGGAAATTGTACGATACAGAGTACCTCGGCGGGGTCCATCTTCAGGGAGAGCGTATCCTTACTTTTCATCAGTTCCATCCGCGCATTGACCGGATTGTCGTGCAGTAATTCCACATAGTGGCAGCCGGGTTTCGGGTCAACCTCAATCACTTCCCGGTCAATCGCTTTATCGTTCTTGTTGTAGATAGTATATACCGTTTTGTCCGAAATGGGAAATTTGTTGGCCAGTACATTCTTGACCAGAGTGGCCACGGTCGGTTCCGGTTCCAACGAGGCAAAGGCATCGCCGTTCTCCTTCATGACCTGTCCGGTCCGGGCCAGGTATTCGTTGCCGGCCGCGTCCCAGTTGAGCGGGTTTGAGTCGATGCCGATTCCGTTAAAGAAGCAACGTTGGGCCGTTTTGCCTGTGGCACCCCATTCCGCCAGTTTGAATTCCGGGAAACAGAAACGGAAATAAATGAGACTGTTCTCATCAAAATATTTTTCGCTGAACGGAAATCCCGAGCAGAACAATTGCGTCCACGACCCGTCAAAGAACTGGGTGTAGTAGTCGCTGCCGGCATGTTCGGTCATCAGGATGGCCTGGGGGTTTTCCTTCCGCATGGCGTCCCGGGACTTGA
>CAZBFL010000187.1:0-2476 GCA_964491175.1 uncultured bacterium | reverse complement strand
CCTTTCTGGCGCGCGACGTCATTAAACTGCTGGCCTATGCGGATGATTTTGAGGTTGTTTTTGGCACCCGGACCACCCAGGTTCTCATCTGGGAGGGCGCCAATATGGGTTCCCTGTTGAAATGGGGTAATTGGGCGGTTGCCAAACTGCTGGAGTTTCTTTTTAACACCGCGACCTTTACCGATGTCGGTTGCACGATGAGGCTGATCAAGAAGGAAGCGCTGGGAAAGATAGCGGACCAGTTTACGGTGAGCGGCGAGTATTTCGGTCCGGAGATGACGATTCTGGTGATTCTCAACGGCTTAAGGTATATTGAAGTACCCGTCAACTACCTTCCCCGCGTCGGGCGTTCTTCCGTGACCGGGCACAAGGGAAAGACCGTAATCCTGGCGCTGAGAATGATTTCGTTGATAATACGATATCGTTTTACTTCCTGGTTCGGGGTTATTCCGAGGAAGAGTCCGCGATGAAGAACCGCCTTCTTTCCGAAGAAGTTTTGCAAAAGGTGTGGCGGGAAAGAAGGGTGCAGGAAGCGCTTGCCGGACTCTTTCTCTTTCAGCAGGGGTTAGGCCGTTATCCTTCGATAATCAGAGACGGGGAAAACCTGGTTTCTCTGGGTCTGGCGGTCAGGAAAAAAAACCGCCTGGTTCTGACCCCGGCCGGCGTTTCACTCGGCTATCACCTGATTGAATACCGCAGCCAGGTTGAGCAGGAAGGAATAAGGCCGGTTCTGGAACGGCTGAAAATCAATGGAGATTCAGCCATTCTTGATTTTGGCTGCGGCAGCGGCCAGACCTTGCTGGCGGCGTTCCGTTTCAGTCCCGGGCGGGTAACCGGCGTTGAACGAGACGGCTACGCGGTTGAATTTGCCGAATTCTTATTCCGCCGCAGCGGGATACCTCAAGGCCGCTATTCTTTCCTGAATTCAGAAATTAACGCCGTTTCTTTGCCGGAAAGGTCTTTCACCCACATAATCTGCCGGCTGGTCCTGTACCGGGCAAGAGTCAACCAGGCGCTGAATATCCTTAACCGGGTTTCCAAAGAGAACGGCCGTATCTATATCCTGGTGCATTCCGCCGGCTACTATCTTTCCCGGACCAAAATTATTTTAAGGAACCCGGCGTGGTTCGGCTATTTTTTATTTGTTTTTATTAACGGCCTGCTCTTCGCGGCCGCCGGTCTGCAGTTGACTTTGAAATTAGGGAAAAGACGGCTCTCGGAAATCTTCTTTACCGAGGGTTCCTTAAGGAGGGCGCTGCGGCGTAACGGTTTTAAGGTAGAAATTTTTCAGCGGCAGCCGCCGGACGGGCGCGGCGTGAATTTTGAGGTTTTCGGCCGGAGAACGTAAGGATGAACAGGACACAAGACAGATTTGTACCCGACAACCTGGTTACCGGGACCCACCATTTGATGAAAAGCCTTAACCGGGGGGTTATTCTCGGCCTACTGCGCCGGGAAACTTCCCTTTCCCGGATAGAACTATCAAAACTCACCGGCCTTGACGCCAAAACGATTACCAACCTGGTCAGGGAGATGCTTCAGGAGAAGATAGTCGTTGCGGCGGGTTACCAGAAGAAGAAGATGGGGCGGAACCCGCAAATTATAAACCTTAATGAAGACTACGGATATAGTCTGGGGATAGACCTGGGGGCAAGCCACGTCCGGGCAGGGCTGGTTAATTTCAAGGCCGGGTTGGTTTTTTGCCGGGAAGAGTCAATAACCCGGCGGGACACCCGCGCTTCAATCGTGGAAAAGATAGTCCGCGGCTGTCGCTTAACCTTAGAAGAGTTCCCGGATAAAAGGGAAAAGGTCAGGGCCGTCTGCCTGGCTGCGCCGGGTTTTTTAAACCGGGAAAAGGGAGAGATAATCCGTTCGGTTAACCTGCCGGGGTTCACTTCGGTTCCAATCGGGAAAATTTTGCGCCGGGAATTAGGACTGCCTTTTTATCTGGAGGAATCATCGCGCGCCATGGCGCGGGCCGAGGGGTTATTCGGCGCCGCCAAAGACCACAAAAGTTTTATTTTGCTTGACCTGGGCGTAGGGCTGGGCACCGGTATCGTCATTAACCGGCATCTCTACCGGGGCGTTGAGGAGATGGCCGGGGAGATCGGCCACATCGTGGTGGAGGTTAAGGGAGACCGCTGTCATTGCGGCCGCCGCGGGTGTCTGGAGACGGTCGCTTCCGGCGCGGCCCTGGCGCGGCTCGGCCGGATTGGACGCAGCGAGTCCGGGATTGACGCACGGGCTTTGGCTTTAGCCGCCCGGAACGGCGATACCGCGGCCAACGGTCTTTTTAAACGGGCCGGCAGTTTCCTCGGTTTGGGACTGGCAAACCTGATTAATCTTTTCGACATCCCGGTTATCATTGTCTCCGGCCGCCTGGCCGAAGCCGGAGATTTAATACTGGACCCGATGAGACGGTCTCTCCGGGAGCATCTTCTGCTTTTGACAGACCGCAAAGTCCGGTTGGTTAAGG
>CAZBFL010000186.1:2046-2498 GCA_964491175.1 uncultured bacterium | reverse complement strand
CCGCAGCCGCCGCTCTCCTGCGCATACCGCTTTACTTTTGCGAACAAAATCTCCTGCCCGGAAAAGTAACCAGGCTTTTCAGCCGGATAAGTTCCGCGGTTTTCACTTCGTTTCCGGATAGTTCCCGTTATCTCCGGGCGAAACAAATACTGGAGTTCGGAAATCCCCTGCGGCCTTTCCCGGAAAAAAACGAAAAGAAAATCGCCAGGCAAAAACTGAAGATTGACGAAGAAAAATTTACGGTTCTTGTTCTGGGCGGAAGCCAGGGAGCCCACCGGATAAACCTGAACGTCGCTGAAAGTCTTGATTATCTTTCCCCTCGGGAAGTTCAATTTATACATCTCACCGGCGCCGCCGACCTGTCGGATATGACTGAAATTTACCGCAAAAAATTTTTCCAAAATTATGCGGAAGGTTTCTTTTCGGAGATGGACATGCTTTACTCGGCCGCA
>CAZBFL010000186.1:0-2036 GCA_964491175.1 uncultured bacterium | reverse complement strand
GCGGACCTGGTGATCTGTCGTGCCGGCGCAACCACGATTGCGGAACTGAACCTCTTCGGCCTGCCTTCAATCCTGATACCCTACCCTTTTGCCGCCGAAGACCACCAGCGCCTGAACGCAAACTTCATCGCCGGGTGCGGCGCCGCTATTTTAAGGGAGGAATCTTCGCTGACCGGTGAAACGCTTGCCCGGGAAATAAAGATGCTGGCCGATAATCGTCAAAAATTGAACTTGATGGCGGAAGCCAGCCAACGACTTTCCCATCCGGAAGCGGCCAAACGCATCGTCTCCTTCATCTTTTCGGAATTTTCCCCTCACCCACCCCTCTCCCCGATGGGGAGAGGATAAAGGTGAGGGGCCTCTACTCTTCCGAAAATACCTCGGCCTGAAAGGTGTAAATCTCCGTATCCTTCTCTTTCCAGGCGTCTGCCGGCAGGCCCGCCTTGTGGCTGCAGAGAGCAGAAAGAAACTCTTCTTTACTCCAGCCGGTCTCTTCAGCCACCTGGGGCAGGAATACACCCTGACAACCGCCCCGGCGCACAATCACCCCGTCCCGCTTCATCACAATCTTTTCCGGACCGAAAACTTTAACCGGCCGGGTAAGAACTGAAATTTCGAACCTGAGACCGGGAAGTTCGGAAAGGGAAACCGGCGGGAACCTGGGGTCTTTGACCGCCGCTTCAACCGCCATCCGGCAAATAATCTCGTACAATGGCTGACCGGATTCCAGAAGTCCGATACAGCCGCGCAGTTCCGACCCTTGGCGCAAGGTCACAAAAGCGCCCCGGGTTTCTTTCAGCATCGGATCCGGTGTGGATATAATCTTCATCCGGCCGCTCTCCAGGTAAGTTTTAACGGCATGCCGCGCCGACCGGAGCAAAAAATCCCGCTCTTCCTTGTTCAGCATTTACGCCTCCCCCATATCATAAAAATAAAACCGGCAATCAATGCCATGCCGCTGCCAAAAATAAAGGGCGCCTGCGGATTAACATACGTCCACAAAAGACCGGCAATCAACGAGGCAAAAAAAGTGCATAATCCGATTACGGTCTGGTAAAATCCGAAAGCGGTTCCGGTTTTTTCCGGTGGTACCAGACCGGTGATATAGGCTTTGCCGACTCCTTCAGTCAGGGCCATGTAGACTCCGTAGGCCGGAAAGAGCAGCCAGAGAAAAAAAGACCGGCTAACAATCCCGAAAAACAGATAAACAACGGCAAAAGTCAGAAAACCGGAAAACAGAACCTTCCTGGGTCCGATGCGGTCGGAAACAATCCCGGCCGGAAAAGAAAACAGAGCGTAGACCAGGTTGTAAAGGACGTAGGCGAAAATGGTTAGGGTGGTTGAAAGGCCGAGGCTTTTTGCCCTTAAAATTAAAAAGGTATCGGAACTGTTTCCCAGGGCAAAGACAAAACTGACCAGGATGAACAGTTTAAAGGAACGGTCTAAGTCCCGCCAGCGGAAGGTAAAAATAAAACGTCCCGTCTTTTTCTTCTTTTCCTTTACGAAGAAAAGTAAAAATAGAAGACCGAGTAAAGCCGGAATGATCGCCAGGAAGAAAATCGGCCGCAGGTTGTCTTTAAAATGATTAAGCAGAAGAATCGTAACGAGCGGCCCCAGAGCCGCACCGGCCGTGTCCATACCCCGGTGAAAGCCAAAAGACCTTCCCTGTCCCGTCCCCGTCCTGGTACTCTCCGCAATCAACGCATCCCGGGCCGCCGTCCTAACCCCTTTCCCGAAACGGTCAATGAACCGGGCCATCAAAACCAGGGGCCAGCCATAGGCCAGTCCCAGTAAAATTTTGGAGAGGGCCGAACAGGAATACCCGCCGACCATAAAGGGTTTCCGGCTTCGGAAACGGTCCGAAAACCAGCCGGAAACCACTTTCAGAATACTGGCAGTAAATTCGGCAATGCCTTCAATTAAACCAACAATGGCAACCGGCGCGCCCAGGACGGTCGTCAGGAAGATCGGTATAATCGGATAGAGCATCTCCGAGGCGATGTCATTAAAAAAACTGACAACGCCAAGCGCAAAGA
>CAZBFL010000185.1:0-2506 GCA_964491175.1 uncultured bacterium | reverse complement strand
CGGCCGTTCTCCGGATGCAGGTAGAAGGCTTCCAGAATAGCGGAACCGATGGTCGAGGGTATCTGGTTGATGGTAAACTGTCCCTTGTCATCGGTCAATTCAAAATATTCGCCCCGGACTCCGTAGGCGCTCTTAAGTTTCTGGGAAACGTAAGGAGGCCTGGGACAAACAACCGCGTTTACTACCGGCTGACTGGGGACAAAACTGGTCCTGGGGTCAAAAGAGACGATGCGGCCTTTCAGGGTACGGAGAGAATCCTTAAACTCAAGCGACGCCTCCGGAAAAAACTCGGAATCATTAAACGCCCGGTACAGCATCTGGCGTAAAAGTTCAACCTGGAGGTTCAACTTTTCGCTGTCCGTGCGGTCAACGGTATCCAGCGGGGTATCAAAATAACGGCGGTTGTCATAAACGGTTACGAAAGAGAGGGAAGGCAATCCGGCCTGGATGGCAAGGGAACCGTCGGTGACGATATCCTCCGGGAAAAAAGCGGAAAAAGACACCCCTCTTTCCGGACTAACGCCGTTGAGCAGTTTACCCGAGAAAGCGGCCGGGACGTATTCCAGGAATTTCTTGGCGAACGGCGCAAAATATCTCTGCGCGTATAAATCCAGACTGTTATGGTAAGTCGCCAGGAGGTCGGAATGGCTGGAGAGTTCAAGCCCGATTAACAGTTTCAAATTAATCGGTTCCAGGTCCCTGGTCAAAAAAGTTTTTTCTTTGCGGTAGTGCCTGGTAACAAAATCGCCCATGCCCCGCAGCGTCTGGAAATGACTGCCGTTAGCCAGAAAAAGGATGGTCCGCTTCGGAGGGTTTTGGCTGAAGTAAGCGGCGAGGCTAAGCAGCCCGGCGATGCTGCCGGCCTGGTCTGCGCCGGGCGCCAGGGACGGAACAACTGAAATTGAATCGTAATAGGCGGAAAGACAGATGATATCATCCTTCAGTTTCGGGTCGGTGCCGGATATATACCCCAGGATATTTTCGGCCGGCGCCGGCTGCCAATTCTGCCGGCCCGAAATCTTCGCCGGCGCCGGGCCGGCGGTCTTAACGTTCCGGTTCCGCGCCAGGCCGGAAAGCAAAAAATCCGCCTCTGACCGCGTAACATAAAAACGGGGCAAATCCAGCGGCATGCCCAGAAACTTCCGCCGGGCTTCAAAAAAGGTCGTATCCTCCGGCGCAATAAAAATAATCGCCTGAGCGCCCAGCAGACCGGCATCCAGCCAGCGAAATCCACAGTTAAAATCCAGCAGGACAACCGCGCCTTTAAGGTCCGCCCCCGAGTAATTGGCCAGAGAACCGTCACCGCCGTAAACCAGTTGTCCGGTAATTCCTTCCGGCGGAAGGGTGGAGGTGCGCACGTGGTTGGGCCAGAGGGCCGAAACTTTTATTTTCCTGCCTTGATACTCCAGAGTAAAAAAGTCCGGCGCCGGCACGGTTACCGAATACGCTTCCCTCTTTATTTTCTGCAGACCGAGCGACCGGAACCGCGACTCGATGTAATCGGCGGCCGCTTTATTTCCCGGGTAGCCGGGTACCCGGGAAGTCAGGGAAGAAAAATAGGCAACGTCTTCCGATACCGAGGGGTGCGCGGTAACAGCGAAAAAAAGAACGGAGATAAAAGACAAAAAAATAGCCCCGGCTCTTTTGAAAATAAGCATCGTTTATTTTCTGATTTCTTTCCAGGCGCGGCGGCTGGCAGGGTCCAGGTTTACTTCCCGGATGAACTCCTCCTTCGCTTCCGCCGGCTTGCCTTCCTTGCGGTAAATTAACCCCAAAAAATAATGGGCGTCGGGATAATAAGAATCAAGCTGTATTACCCGCCCAAAATTTTCCCTTGCCCGAACGTAATCTTCGCTAAAATAATAACTCAAGCCTAAATTGAAGTAAAGGTTAGCACACGAAGGCAGTTGTGTCAAACCGCTCTCAATAATTTTTATCGCCTCCGACCATTGCCCCTGCAGCAGGTAATAAGCCGAAATCTTTTCGTAGGGAGACCGTTGCGCCGGAGCCAGCGCTATGGCGCGGCGCCAGCAAACAAGGGCCTTTTCCGGATTGCTCTCGTTAAAAAAAGCGTCTCCCTTCTTTTCCTGCTCCTTGGCCTGACGGTTTTCGCCGGGTCGGATGATGAAATTAACAAAAAGACCGACCCAGATTAAAAACCCGCAGATAAAAATGACTTTTGCCCAGGAATTACGCCCCCGGTTCATCAAAGCGTTTGCAACAGTTTTTACCCTGTCTGATATCCATTAACCGCCGCCACCGGCGCCGGGCAATCACCGCCATCACAACCAGCGCCAGATACAGAAGCGGCCTGGTTATCCGCTCGGGCCAATGCAAAATAGCCGGCCACAGAGCAACAATCGCCATAATGATCAGGAAGTTTTCCAGCCAGATGGCTTTTCGTTCCTTTTCCATTATTTTGTTACACCCCCTACAACCTGAGGACGCAGAAGCGGGAAAAGAATTACTTCGCGAATGGAAGGCTGGTCCGTCAACAGCATCACCA
>CAZBFL010000184.1:0-2506 GCA_964491175.1 uncultured bacterium | reverse complement strand
CAGGATATTACGGTCGATAACCGCCACCCGGTCCAGAGACCAGTTGGTTGCGTACCGGGATATGAGCCGGTCAAAATATCCCTGGTTTTCCTTGACGCCGGACAGCAGTTCCCGGGCAAATGCCTGCGTCGTTTTTTCCGCCCCTTCTTCCCGGGCTATATCCGCCAGCCGTTCCTCAATATCCCCGGTCGGAAACATTTCCAGAGAATAGAGGCACCGCAGTGCCAGCTCCCTGCCTTTTCGTCTTTTTCCCAAAAAACACCTCGCTTGAAAAAATATTAATTCAATCAACAAACCGGTACTTGACCAGGGTCCAGATGGCGGCAAGGCCGTCGGAAAACCTGATTTTCTTGCCTTCTTTTATCTTCCGGGGATAGTAGCGAATCGGCACTTCGTATATGCCGTATCCCTTTTTCCGCACCTTGGCCGTGACTTCGGGACAGAATTCAAAACGCCGGCACTTCAAATCTAAACCCTGCAGGATTTCCCGGCGGAAGACCTTATAGCAAGTGGGCTCATCGGTAATCCCGGCCCGGTAAAAAAGATTGGCCAGGAATGAGAGCAGTTTCCCTCCCAGGAAAAAACCGGGCGAAGATATCCGGTTTTTTCCCAGGCACCGGGAACCGTAAACAACGCTTGTCTTTCCGTCTATAATCGGTTGAATAAGCCCGGGGTAATCCCGCGGGTCGTATTCCAGGTCCGCGTCCTGGATAATAACGATGTCGCCGAGCGCTTCCTTAAGGCCGGAGCGGATAGCCGCGCCCTTCCCCCGGTTCCGAAGATGCCGGATAACCTTCACCGGGTTGCCGGGGTCATGCTCCCGGCTGACCCGGTCCAGAATATGACCGGTTTCATCGGTGGAGGCATCGTCAATTACGATAATTTCTTTATTAATATTAACCGCTTTTACGCGCCGGATAATCTCATTGATCGTCCGTTCTTCGTTGTGAGCCGGAATAATGACTGAAATCTTCATCCCTTTTTCGGTAAACTTCCGCCGGCGATTGCGGCAACCAGCGGCAGGACCGGAAGATGATAACGCGGTATCGCCAGCAGGAACAGGTGGACAAAAGTAAAGTAAAATATCATCAGAATCGGAAGGTAAACCCGGATATTCCGCTCCTTCCGGGCAAAAAAGACCCCGAGAAAAAAGAGCGCGAGCAGGAGATATTGGAAAGCAAAAACCAGCATCTTTGCCGCCGGTCTTTTGTCCAGCACCTGCTTCCCGCCCGGAACCTGCAGCCAGAACCGGCCGAGTTTTTTTACGCAGAGCAGCGCGTAGGCTGCCGGGTGACTTCGGATATTTTTTACCCCTTCCGCAAAGAACTTTTGGTCCGCGTCAATCTGTGTAAGCCCTTTAACCAGTTCCTCCGCGTCGCCGAAGTCTTTCCAGTTGTAATCCCCGTTCCAGGGAAGGTAACTGCCCACCCAGAGATTAAAACCGCTCCCGACGGATACCGGGATAAAACGGCGGAAGACAAAGGCGTTGCGTATTGTCCAGGGCAGAATTGAAGAAGCCATCCCCAGGCAGAATATGACGAGAAAAAAAACGTCTCTGGCTTTTTTTTGCGAAAAAACGAGAAACCCTGCCAGCAGAAAAAACGGAAAAAGAAGGGTGACCGGCCGGGCCAGGGTTGTCAGGCCCAGGATAACGCCGGAAAAAAACCACACCTTCCTACCCTCTTCCTCCCGGGCTTTCAGCAACAGGAGAACGGCGGCAACCAATAAGAATGCGGTCAGGGTTTCCGTCAGGATATAAGAAGAAGCGGCAATCAAAGAAGGCGAAAATGCGGTCAGCAGCGCTCCCAGCAAAGCCCGTCTCCGGTCTCCGAAGACCCTTTTGCCGATAAAAAATACCGCCAGGCAGGTAGCCGCGCCTAAAAAGGCCTGGATAATTCTTACAGCCAGGGGACTGTGACCGAAAAGAAGATATACGCCCGCCAGAAAACCCGGGTACAGCGGCGGCCAGTGAAGGTTGTCGGAAAAACCCAGTCCGCTTAAAAGGTGCCGGGCGGATTCTTCATATCCCTGGGAATCGCCGGCGTCCAGCGGCAGTAAAATGACAAAAAGGAGGCGCAGCAGCAAAGCCGAAAAAAAGAGGCCCCACAGCGCTCTCTTTTCACTGATTTCTCTCATTCTTTAACGTCACTTCCCGGTCCCGGCCTTCTTTAACTGCCAGGCGCCGCTTTCGTCTTGAATCCATTCACCCTCTTTTGCCAGTTTCCGGTTGGCCTTGGCGGCAGCCGTCTGGACGCGCTTAATCTCCGAAGAAGCCATCTTGTTAATCTGAACTACGTCCCGGTAAATCGTCATCCGGTCTTCGTTCTCCTCTCTGACCACTTTCCGAAGCGCTGATACCTGCTTTCCGTCCAACCCTTCGGTTGACCGTATCTCCAGGAGCCCTTCGTTGTTCTCGCCAAGCGCCTTTTTATCTTTGTAGTCCTGGATATCGGAAAGACGTTCTATGCGCCTTGCCTTTGCCTCCTTAATGACCGAAGACGTGGTC
>CAZBFL010000183.1:0-2519 GCA_964491175.1 uncultured bacterium | reverse complement strand
TTTTTGAATGAGACAGGCGGTTGACGGAAAATGATAGTCGCCGGTGATAGTTGCGGTAATTACCGCATCAATCTTTTCGGATGAAAAATTAGCCCGTTCCAGAGCTAAACGGCCGGCGCGTATTCCCAGGTCGGATGCGGCCTCTTCCGGCGCCGCTATCCTTCGTTCGGAAACACCGGTCCGGGTGCGAATCCATTCATCGGAAGTTTCAACCATTTTTTCCAGGTCCGCGTTGGTTAAAACTTTTTGAGGCAGGTACGACCCGGTACTGACTATTTTCATCCCCATACGGTATTATTATACTCCAAAACACCGATTATTGACAAACTGCTTTTTTTGCGGATAAGATGTAGGGAGGTATTATGGCCGGCGAAAATCTGCTTGTTGCAAAAATGAAAGGGAATGATTTAGAAACGTTCGGTCAAATTATCGCCTCTCTGGAAACCCGTCTTTACCGTGTTGCTCTTTTTCTCTGCGGGGAACGGGAGGAGGCTAGAGACCTTCTGCAGGAAACTTTTCTGGGACTTTATCAGAGCCTGCCGAACTTTAAAGGAAGAAGCGGGATTTACACCTATGCCTACCGTATTCTTCTCAACCTCCATCACAAAAGAATAAGAAAGAAAAAGAAGATAATTGTTTCGTTGGTAGAAAACGTTGGAATTCTGCATGCCGGCCGGCCGTCTGCCGCCGAAGATTTTGTAAAAAAGGAAAAAAAGGAAAAAGTCAGAGCGGGCATCGCCCGATTACCCGCTCTGTTCCAGGAAGTTATCGTACTCCGCTACCTGGAAGAATTATCCTACCGTGAAATTGCCGAGATGCTGAAGATTAACGAGGGAACGGTAAAATCGCGGCTCTTTAAAGCCAAAAATCTCCTGCGAAATATTTTTGTAGGGACTTGATTCATCAGGCCCGCGGGTCGGACCCGCCTACGCTAAAGCTGCGGCGGACACGGTAAATCCGACCCCTACTATTTCCCGCCCGGAATAATCAAATATGTGTAATTTCCGCCGGCATATACCCGTACCATTACCGACTTTGAATCCGGTATTCCTTTGACCACCCGGAAAAAGTCTGCAAGATTGTTGATTGCCTGCCGGTTTACCTCTAAGATCACGCTCTGCGGAGGCAGTTTTCCGGCCGCCGGACTGGAAGCGGACACATCAACAACCACCACGCCGTAAGCGACAGAGAGCCCCAGTTCTCTTGCGATATTCGGGTTGATATCGGCAAGTTTCATTCCGCGCCAGGACTTCTCCTCGCCTGGTTGGGTTGTTCCCGGACGCGGCGCCGCTGTTCCCATCTGCGCCGGTTGTTCCGCCAGGCGGACCGATATCGGCGCCAGCATCTTTCCGTCGCGAACCACCTGCAGCACAACGGTATCTCCGGGTTTGGCGCTGCCAATCCTGTTTTGAATATCGTCGGGACCTTTGACGGGAATATTATCAACTCTTATGATCGCGTCGCCCGGCTTCAGGTTTGCTTTTTCCGCCGGCGTACCGGGATAGACATTGGCAACCAGAACACCGTTGGTCTGATTCAAATCCATCGCCTGCGCCATTTCCGGGTCGATCGGCTGCATTGAAATTCCCAGATAACCGCGCATCACTTTGCCGGAAGTTCTTATCTGTTCAAAAACGCTCTGGGCCATATTGGAGGGGATGGCAAAACCGATCCCCTGGCCGCTGGCAACGATGGCGGTATTGATGCCGATCACCTCGCCTTTCAGGTTGACCAACGGTCCGCCGCTGTTCCCCTGGTTGATGGAAGCATCCGTCTGGATGAAACTCTCGATCGGGTTGATGCCCAGGTGCCGGCCGGTTGCGCTAACCACGCCGACGGTAACCGTACCTTCAAGACCGAACGGGTTTCCGATGGCCATCACCCACTGGCCTACTTTCATCTGCGCAGAATCGCCGAAGATGGCGTAAGGCAGATTTTCCGCGTTAATCTTTGCCAGGGCGAGGTCGGTCTTTTCGTCCTTGCCGACTATTTTGGCATTAAACTCCCGGTTGTCCAGAAGCTTAACCCTGACCTCGGTGGCATCTTTAACCACATGGTTATTGGTAAGGATGTAACCGTCCGATGAAACAATAACGCCGCTGCCCAGAGCCTGCCGTAAATATTCCCTGGGTTGCTGCGGCTGCATGTCGCCGAAAAATCTCCGGAAGAACGGGTCGTTGAAAAAATCCCCGAGCGGACTCTGCGACTCTTCCACTTTCTGGGTAGTACGAACGTTGACTACGGCCGGATTAACCACCTGGGCCACGCGGACAGACGCCTGTTCCAGAGAAGTAATCTCCGGGCCAAGGTTAAGCGGTGCGCTAGTCCTTCCGGACTGTTTTTCAGCCAGCGCCTTCCCACCCCAGAAAGAGAGGCCGGCTGTCAAAACAAAAAGAACCGCTAAAACAATTCTCCAGATAACCGTTTTACGTTCCATGTTCCCTCCCGGCGAAATACTTGTCACCAAAATTAAGGGTTTATCTTCGCCCGTATTTCCGCCTCAATTTTATCCCTTACTT
>CAZBFL010000182.1:0-2533 GCA_964491175.1 uncultured bacterium | reverse complement strand
AGCTCCGGCAGCGAAGGATTAAAGACGGAAGCGGCAAAAGCCGAAGCCGACCTGAACGATATCATGAAGGATGCGCCTTTTGAATGGGAGGATAGGGGGACCTATTTGGAAAAGACCCCTTCCGCTAACTTTGACCTGAACCGCTGGAAGGTTGCCCAGGATATCATCCGGCTGGACAAGGTAATTTCCGGAGAGCCGGTTCCCAAAATGGGCAATCCGCTTCTGCCAAAGGACGACTCGCATACGTTGGGCCTGTGGCGCTTTGATGAAGATGCGGGCGATATTGTCAACGATATCAACCCGAACCGGAACAACCCGGGCCGATTCGCTCAGGTGACCGGGAACGTCAATCCCCAATGGGTGGAGGGCATTTCCGGCAAGGCGCTTCAGTTTTCAACCACAACCAACCCGGTTTTTCTGCCGCTTAAAAAAGGCATCAATCCAAAAGGGCTTACTTTTGAAGCCTGGATTAATTACTCGGAGATAAGGCCGGAAGCATCTTACATCGGTTGTGGTGAGAACTGGATCCTGCGTCTGCGGCCCGGCGGCGTTCTGAACTTCGTGATCGGCAATAAATACAAAACCGGCTGGCAGGAAATGAGCAGCAGTAAAGGAATTCAACCCAACCAATGGCATCATGTTGCCGCTACCTACAACGGCGAGGCGATGAAAATCTACGTTGACGGTTCACTTGACTCTTCTTTCGCCAGCAAAGGTGAAATTAACATCACGGGTGCCGACCCCAGCCTTATCGTCGGCGGCAGTGACGCTTTGGGCAAAGAGGGTTTCTTTATCGGAAAGATAGACGAGGTACGTCTTTCCGACGTGGCCCGGGAGTTTTCTCTGCCTTGGAATTAGAAATTCATTTACGCT
This sequence comes from uncultured bacterium, assembly GCA_964491175.1. Lineage (GTDB taxonomy): Bacteria > Ratteibacteria > UBA8468 > MWAK01 > MWAK01 > JAHJUB01. Next base: position 1,660 of record CAZBFL010000182.1, on the reverse strand, counting down.
ATTAACGTAAACAGTGGTTTCCGGTAAAAGGGGGTGGTTCTATTAAGACGGCAAATAGTGGATAGTAAATAGTAACAACGAAAAAGGAGGCAAAGAAAATGAAGAAAAGTTGGGCCGGTACCGCCGGCTGGGATACGAATTACGGCATCGGCGCCTATGCGCCGCCCGGTCATCCCCAGAAATACGCCAGCCCGGACGGGTTTGTCAACGTCCTCTTCTGCGACGGGCACGTAGCGACCGTCGCCAAGCAGGAATTATACAATAACCGCGGAACGTACTATTATCCGCAGACGTAGCGTTTTGTGTTGACAAGCAGATAGTCGGTGTCGCTGAGTGGCGGCCCGCCTTCGCAATACGGACGCCTCGTTACCAGGCGGCTTTGCCGCCGCGGGGCGTCCTTGCTATGGCGGAGAAAGGAGGTAGAGTATGGGTAAAAAAAGCAGGAGTTTATGGCTGGTTTTTTTAGGTATGCTGGCCTTCTTGTCAATAACCGCAGGCATTGCCCGTTCCGCGGAGGAAGTCCTTTTCTCCGATGAGTTTGACAGTTTCAACATCAAGAACTGGGGTCCCCAGCCGGCGACCGGGGTGACCGTCCAAAATGGAACGATGCTGGACAAGCCCCAGACCGGTCAGACCTTCCTGTCTTCTCTAAAGAAGTTCCGCTACGTCACTTTCGAAACCAGGATTAAATTCAACAAGTTGAGCACCGACTCCACCATCTTCTACTACATCGGCCTGCAGAGCGTCACGCCCTGGTGCTACAATGTATGCTGGGCAACCATTCAGGACAGCGCACTCTTTGCCTCTGCAAACAAGGATGGTGAAAAAGGAATCCGGGAACACGTGGCGGACCTGAAAGAAAAACAGTGGTACACCATCAAGATCGTCTGGACCGAGTCCGCAATCGAGTTCTACCTGGACGGCGAGAAGATTTACAAGACGGATAACAAGGAAGTAATACCCGAAGGCGGCATGCCGGTATTCCTCGCCGCCAACACCCTCGGCGCCGTACCGGCGGACATGGAAGTGGACTGGGTAACCGTCAGGGGAGAGGTAAAGAAATGAAGAGGAAGACCGCCGCCGTGTTTTCGGGCCTTCTTCTTGTTTCTCTTTTGCTGGCAGGCAGGGTTTTTGCCGGTTCGGCTTCAATCAAAACTACGGAAGGTTCCCTGGTTCTGGAGAACCAGTCTTACCTCTGCGAGATATCCACCGCCAAGGGCCTGCGTTGGAAGAGGATGCTCAACAAACAGACCGGTTCCGAGTGCCTCTATCCCGATGGTAACTCGCCCGTCTTTGCCCTGCAGGGTAAAAAAGTGTCGCTTGATTCCAGGGATTTTATCCCGAAGGATATCAAGATTGGAGATAATGGGGCGGCAAAGACCGTAGCGATAATTCTTGCTTCCGCCAAACCCCAGGTGGAGGCGGTCTTGAAGGTTGAGGTCGGTGAAACCGACCAGATGCTCTGGTCTTTGTCATTTAAGAATAACGATTCAACCGCATTCAGATTGCAGCCGGTCTTCCCGATCGTAGCCAGGGTGAACATCGACAAGGACCTGAAGAACACCCGCTACTTCTTCCCCTGGCGCAGCGGGGCGGAGGGGAGTATCGACTGCGACCTGGCCGCCGAGTACGGAGACATGGGCTGGATGCAGGTAATCGC
>CAZBFL010000181.1:0-2536 GCA_964491175.1 uncultured bacterium | reverse complement strand
GCGCTACACTTCAATGGAATTTGATGATCGGTCATTTGATAAAAAAAGATTGGAAAAGTGGCTTCCAGTTAATATGTATATCGGCGGCAAGGAGCATGCGGTTTTACATTTGCTTTACTCGCGTTTTGTGGCAATGGTTTTGAAAAAACTCGGGTATTTGGAATTTGAAGAGCCGTTCAAAAGATTTTTTGCTCACGGGCTTTTGATCCGCGATGGCGCCAAAATGAGCAAGTCAAAAGGAAATGTAGTGGAACCGTTTGATTTCTGCAGCCGCTATGGGCCGGAGGCGCTCCGTTATTTTCTGCTGGCGGAAGTGCCTTTCGGAATGGACGGTAATTTTACGGAAGAGGTCTTCCGGAAAAGGTACAACAGCGATCTGGCCAACGACCTGGGAAACCTCGTCCATCGTTTTAACCACCTGGTCCGAACAAATTTCGGAGGCAAAGTCCCGGTTCCCGGGGATGGCGGAGTGCTGGCCCGGAAAACAGCCGAGATTCTTCCGGCGCTGACGCAGAAGATGGAAAGACTTGATTTTTTCGGTTTCCTGGAAATCTTGCGCGAAGTTGTCAGCGCGGCGAACCATTACCTGGATGAGGAAGCCCCCTGGCGGAAGGGCCCTAATTCCGGCCCGGTTCTTTACAACCTGACCGAAACAAGCCGTATTTTAAGCATCTGTCTGGAACCGGTCCTGCCCCGCACCGTAGTTCTTATCCGCCGGCAACTGGGGTTGACGGACCTGCCGGCCGGTAAGGAAGCGCTGATTTGGGGCCTCACGCAGCCGGGCACAGTTGTAACCGAGGCCCCTCCCCTCTTTCCCAGAATAAAATGATGTTTTTTTGTCATCCCCGTGTGTGGTAAACGGGGATCCATAACATACGGCGGACCTTATGAAAAATAAATATCAGCGAATACTGGTAAAGGTCTCCGGAGAGGCGTTTTCCGGAGAAGATGCTTTTGGGATTGAGCCGGAACCGTTGCAGAAATTGGGCGAAGAATTAAAATCGGCGGTCGGCCAGGGTGTGCAATTGGCCGTGGTGGTAGGCGCCGGTAACCTTTTTCGGGGCACGGTGGTAAGTAAAGACGGCATAGATAAAACAACCGCCGATTACATGGGAATGGTGGCCACGGTCATCAACGGCCTTGCCCTTCAGTCCATTATGGAACGCCTGGGAGTTTCAACCCGGCTTCAAACCGCCCTGGAAATGAGGCAGTTGGCGGAACCGTACATCAGGCGCCGGGCGATTCGACACCTGGAAAAAGGCCGGTTGGTTATCTTTGCCGGCGGAACCGGCAGCCCTTACTTCACCACCGACACTGCAGCGGCCTTGCGTGCCATTGAAATCCGGGCCCAGGTTATCCTGAAAGGAACCAAGGTGGACGGTGTTTATTCGGCCGATCCGAAAAAAGTAAAGAAAGCCAGACGGTATCAGCGCCTTTCTTTCGGAGAAGTGCTTAAGAAAGACCTGAACATAATGGACGCAACCGCAATCGCCTTATGCCGGGAAAATAAGATTCCCATAATTGTCTTTGACCTTTTCCGAAAAGGAAACCTGAAAAAAGTTCTTGGCGGAGCAGATATCGGAACCTTAATTTCTTAACAAACGATGTCATTCCCGCGGATAGTAAGCGGGAATCAACAACATATAATGTAGTGCGACCCTTTCAGGGTCGCCTGTCATCTCTATTTTGTGTAGGGGCGGGGTTGCATCCCCGCCCAGGGAGGGAAACATATGAGAGAACAGGTAAAAAAAGCGGAAAGTGATATGCGCAAGATTCTGGATTTCATTAAGCGTGAATACTCGTCCCTGCGCGCGTCAAGGGCAAATGTCAGTCTTCTGGACGGAATCACTGTTTCGGCGTATGACTCCCGTCTTCCCCTCAACCAGGTTGCTACCCTCACCACCCCGCAACCGAATCTGATTATGGTTCAACCCTGGGACAAGTCCCTGGCCGGCGAAATATCCAAAGCCATCCTCGCGTCCAACCTGGGCCTGAATCCCATTTCCGACGCGACCGGAGTCAGGGTGCCGGTTCCGCCCTTAAGCGAGGAACGCCGCAAGGAGGTTGTCAAAGTTGCTCACAAGATTGCGGAACAAGGCCGCGTAGAAATCCGGGAAATTCGCCATAAAGCCAATGAAGGATTGAAGAAGTCCGAGAAGGAAAAGAATATTTCCGAGGACGACATGCACCATGGCATTAACGAAATCCAGAAATTGACCGACCGGTCAATTACGGAGATAGACCACATTCTGGCGGCCAAAGAGAAAGAGATAATGGAATGAACCTTTTTCCCGGAAACCGGTACTAAATATATAAAGAACCAAACACGCTGTCATTCCCGAATGTTTTAATCGGGAATCTAATCTTTTAAAAATATATGGAATCGGACGATTTGGAAAGAGAGATTATGGCTTTGGCCGGAGAAATCCGGAAGGAAGAATTGCCGGAAAGCGTGGTACCGGCCACCCTGTCCATCCTACGTTGTCATTGCGAGTCCGCCAGAGGCGGACTCGCAATGACAACGTAGGATGGACAG
>CAZBFL010000180.1:0-2544 GCA_964491175.1 uncultured bacterium | reverse complement strand
GAAAGGTCAATTTGTCCAGATAAAATTTTGTCTTCATATGGGGAATGCGAGATTACAGTTATTACCACTATAATTACCCCAAAACCTGAAACAATGCCCTTCTGCTTTGGCCTGTCGACTGTAGTTGCCGAGTTTGATGACGGAAAAAAATAAATCGGAATCAGTCGTGCAGAGGGTGCGACAGACCCTGCGTTTGGGCCGGGCCATACGCCTGGTCTGGAAATGTGCGCCGGGTCTGACTCTAAGTAACTCAATTATAGTCATTATCCAGAGCCTGCTGCCCCTGCTGGTAATCTATTTAATGAAACTGGTGGTTGATGCGGTAACAAGTGCCGCCGCGTTACCGGACAAGTCAACCGCGTTCAGACAAATATTGCTCCTGGTGGGTCTCACCGGGCTGGTTTCTTTAATCAACGTCCTTTTCAATTCTTTCGCAACCCTTACGAGTGAAGCCCAATCTCAGGTGGTAAGCGACCGAACCTCCGGTATCATTCACGCCAAATCCGTTGCGGCGGACCTGGAATACTACGAAAATCCGCACTACCAGGATACACTGCACCGCGCCCAGCAGGAAGCTCCTTTCCGGCCAACCTCCATTATCAACGGCCTGACGCAATTAGGCCAGGGCATAGTTTCCCTGGCAGCCATTGCCGGATTACTCCTTGTTAATTCCAGGAAAATCGGACTCGTACTGCCTTTGCTTCTCTTTGTTTCGGTAATCCCGGGAATAATAGTGCGCTTTCGTTATTCCCATAAAATGTTTCAGTGGCAGCGTTCCCGAACCATTTCCGAACGAAAAGCCTGGTACTTCAACTGGCTGCTTACCGGACCGGCGCACGCTAAGGAAATCCGCATTTTTAACCTGGGGACGCTTTTCCGGGACCGTTTCAACGACTTGCGGCGGCAATTGCGCACGGAAAGGATTGCCATTGCCGTCAAACGTTCCGCCTCGGAATTTCTGTCGCAAACCGGCGCGGTCATCGTAATGTTCGGCGCTTTAGCCTGCATTGTTTACCGCGCGGTCCACAACCTCATCACCCTGGGTGACCTTTTTATGTACTTTGCCTTTTTTCAGCGCATCCAAAGTTCCTTCCAGGTTCTGCTGGCAAGCTTCGCCAATCTTTATGAAGGTAACCTCTTTCTCGCCAACCTCTATGAATTTTTGGACCTGAAACCAAAAATCGTTGAACCGGTTGACCCAAAACCTTTCCCCCGTCCGATTCAGCAGGGAATCGTCTTTGACCGCGTCGGCTTTCGTTACCCCGGTACCGCCAGAACGGTGCTCCGGGAAATCAACCTGACCATCAGACCGGGCGAAAAGATTGCCATCGTCGGCGAAAACGGTTCCGGAAAGACGACCCTGGTCAAATTGCTCGGTCGGTTGTACGACCCGTCAGAAGGGGCTATCCGGATTGACGGGACTGACCTTCGTGAATTTACAACAATAGCGCTGCGGCAGGAGATGGGCGTCATCTTTCAAGATTACGTCCATTATAACCTTACCGCCCGGGAAAATATCTGGTTCGGAGACCATTGGATTCCGGCTGACCCGGAAAAGATCGCCGCGGCCGCGAAGATTTCCGGCGCCGATGAAATCATAACCCGCCTGCCGAAACAATACGAGACAATCCTGGGCCGGTTATTTGAGGACGGCGAGGAACTGAGCGTCGGCGAATGGCAGAAGATAGCCCTGGCCCGCGCGTTCTGGCGCGATTCCCAACTGATAGTACTGGATGAGCCAACCAGTTCCCTGGACGCAAAATCAGAGTACGAAATATTTCAGAAGTTCCAGCGGCTGGCAGCCGGCCGGTCTGCCATCCTCATCAGCCATCGGTTCTCAACGGTTAGAATGGCGGACCGCATCTATGTTCTGGAAAACGGATGCATCATCGAAAATGGCACCCACGAAGAACTGGTAAGTTCGGGCGGAAAGTACGCGCGTCTCTTTGAAATGCAGGCGCAACATTACCGATGAAAAATGCAACCAAACCAACCGGGCGCCTGGAAATTGAGATGCTTCTATGCGGCAGCCAACCATATCCAACCTCTGAGAATACCAGGCATCTGCAGGAACTACTCCGGAAAGAGTTAGACTGGGACTGGCTGGTTGAAACCGCAGTCGAGCACAAGGTTATTCCGCTCTTTTACCAAAACCTTAAAACGGTCGTTCCGGAGAAGGTGCCTCCGGATGTTCTGTCTCAAATCAGGAATTACGCTCAAATTATCACCCGGCGCAACCTTTTTCTGACCGGAGAACTCCTCAATCTTTTGAGGATTTTCGAAAAGAATAAGATTTTGGTTGTTCCCGTGAAAGGTGCGGTTTTAGCCGTCGATGCTTACCATGATTTGGGATTGAGGTACTTTAACGACCTTGATCTCCTGGTGCCGAAACAGGATGCGCTGAAAGCCAGGGAAATTTTAATCTTAAACGGCTACCGGCCAGACCCTGAATTGTCCGGCAGCCGGGAAACGCTTTGGCTGCAGACCAAGCATGAGTGCGGCTTCAACCACCCGGGTAAAAACATTCACGTGGATCTTCACTGG
>CAZBFL010000179.1:0-2562 GCA_964491175.1 uncultured bacterium | reverse complement strand
CTTTTTTCTGTCCTGTCGCGTTTTCCGTTTTTTCCTTGTTGTTAGCCCGGGCAGAACTGGTTGACGGACCGCTCGCAAGTGTTCTTGTATTGGACTGGTTGCCTTCCTTCTCCAACTTTGCTTTGAATTGATTATTCACTTCTTCAATCGTCATGAGTTTCATTTTTGACCTCCCCTGGGTTCCCGCTTAATATCCGCGGAAATGACGTTAACATTAACGTTCTCCCTGTTTATTCTTGAATTCTTCAAAAGCAACTACTGTGGCTTTAACGGTATTGCGGTGAAGCAACCGTTCGATATCGCGTCGAGGAAATAAGACTTTTGCGCCGATTTTACAATAGGTAAGTCGGCCGGAATATTTCCAATTGCGAGCGGTGCCATAACCAATCTTCAGCCACCGACACAAGGCCGGGTAATCCAAATATTCCGTCTCCAGATTGTCTTTTAGGCCGCTAGCCGAAAAAAGTTTTTCCTTCATTGCGGCCACCCAAAATAAAAAACCCGACATCCCCCTGTGATAGGGAGAAATCGGGCTGATATTGCAATCAGGACTGCGTTTAAGGCTGGGGTGAGGATGTTATCATCCCCTGGCTTGTTTCTGGCTGCTTCCGCGTCAGAATCGCCTTCGCCGGAATCGCTGTCTCCTTTGGCTGATACCTGGCGCTTAGCAGTGCTTCTTCTTTTGGGAGTGCGATTAACAATCTTCTGACGGGTAAGACCCTTTATTTTAATATTTTTTGTTGCTGCTGCGGCAAGAGACCCTTTCTGATAATGGCGAGAACGAGGTTGCCCGCTGGCCGCGTTTTTAATCATAGCGGTTAGAACTGACTGGTTATTCTTGGCATAAATATCTAGCGTTTTCCGCAATGATTGGGCGAGTTCCTTCAGCCTTGAAGGCACCTCGTCCATCGCTTTCAAAAGTGCCGCCTGGTGGCGCAGGGTGGGTGTCTCGCCCTGATCCCAGCGGACGATGGTCCTGGCGGAAACGCCCAATAGCTGCGCCAGCCTTTCGCGCGGGTAGCGCAGTCGCTCCCGGAAGAACCACAGAGCGTACTTCCAGGGAACCTTGGGAAACGTCTCGCCGGTTATAGAGTGGATATCCTCCGCATCAAAAAGCCTACCAAATGCTGATTTTGATCCGAACATTTTATCCTCCGGGCATAAAGTTTAGTATCTTTAAATTTATTATACCCGTAGTGTTTATTTTTGTCAAGTTTTACATGACAAAAATGAAAATGTTGGAGGGAATAAGCGTTGATTACGAAGTAAAATCAAGTTTGTTTACCGAATCACGACGGTGTTGCAGAGAAGATTCGCGATACAATTCGTAGGTTTCTTCATCTACGTGTCCGACGATATCCATGGTTGTTTCCCGCGGTACACCGGCTTCGGCCAAGAGCGAGATGAAAGTCCTCCGCAAGTCGTGCACCCGCGTAAAGTCGTCGATACCGATGGCGCGCATTGTCCGAATCATATCCTCCCGTATTCTGCGCGTAAGAATACCGCCGTCCTTATCGGGGAAAACAAAAGTGCTGGTGTTCTGGGAGCGTTTCTTGCGGTCAGAGAGTACCTTAAACAGGTCGTCGTGAATAGGTATTTCCCGCTTACCTTTTTTGGTCTTGGGACGCCAGAGTTCGGTGGTACCATCCGGGTAGGTTATGGTTTTTTCCCGTAAAATAATAAATCTTTTATTGAAGTCGACGTCAGACCATTCCAGGTGGCGCATTTCCCCATCGCGCAGGCCGGTATGGATAAGAGTAAGGAAAATTTCGTATAATTCCCGGGATTTGCCTTTCAGGTAGGAGAGGAACTTAACAACCTCTTCTTTGGTTAAGGGGCGTTTCGGTCTTTCGCCGTTGACTTTGATGGGTTCCATATACTGAAGCGGATTTTCCATCAAGAAGCGCTTGTGGGGGTCGTGATTTTTAACTGCCGTATCCAGCATGGACTTTAAAATCTCCAGTTCAAACTTGACGGTTCTTTCGCTGGCACCAGGACGCAGGTTTATATTTTTTTTATTTTTGGGCGGTACCTGTGTAACAGGGAGACCATTGCGGTTAACAGGCGTGTTCTTGCGATAGTGGGCGTATCGTTCAAAAATAGTCTGGTTAAGTTGGGAAAGATTGGTGACGGTGGAGAAGATAGTTCTCAGAAAGGAAAGGAAGTTGTTTACGATACCATGGTAACGGGTAATAGACTTTGGCCGGAGATTGGCTACATTCTTTTTGTAGGCAAGGAATTCAGTGAAAAACTCTTCAATGCTTTTGTCGCGGTTATGGTAGAGACCGACCTTACCTTCGGCGTTGTCTACGTTAATCTTATCTGCCAGATGTTTTGCTGCCCGTTCGCTCTTACCAACCTTAATCTTCTCCCTGCCATGCAGAACGTACCAGGTATTGGTATCTTTCCGGAAGTATGGTTTGGCCATTGGGACCTCCTAAATTGTATCCCGTTTATATCCCGATAGCTTTCAAAACCATTCTACCACACTTCCAAACCGTTGTCAAATAAGGGATTTTAACAAAGAGCAAAAAATAAGGTGGAGATAGGGGGATTCGAACC
>CAZBFL010000178.1:0-2564 GCA_964491175.1 uncultured bacterium | reverse complement strand
CCCGCGGGTCGGATAAATCCGACCCCTACAATTAAATTGAAAGAGGAGATTGAGCCGGCGCCAATAAAACCGGAAAAAAGTCTGGCCGAAAAATTAGCGACGCGGTTGGGCAGCGCGGCGCCCGAAGTTTGGAACCCCAAGACAATAACCCGGCCGGAAAAGCCCCGGGAAAACACCGTTACTCCAGCCGAAAAAGAACCGGAAATTTCAGCCAAGGAAGAGTTGTCGGCCGGCCAGGGTTCTCCGGCCCAGGTGGAATCGGAACCGGGTTTTTCGGACAGATGGTATCTTACCCTGCTTTCCCGGCGGCTCACCGAGAGATGGAATCCGGTACGTGAAGGGATTGCGGTCGTGAAGAGAGAGGTTAGCGTGTCCTTTACGATAACCCGCGACGGCCGGATAAAAGATGTGGTTCTTGCCCGCGCTTCCGGCAACCCGAGGTTTGACCGTTCCGGCTTGACCGCGGTGATTGAAAGCGATTTTTTGCCGCCCCTGCCGGCAAATTGGGGAAAGAAAGAACTGCAGGTTTCCGTTCGTTTCCGGGAAAAATAACCTTTTCCAACCTTCCGTTTTAACTTCTTTTAGTAATCCTATCTGGTAGCCTCTTTGGGATTAGGTTCTGGGGACGTGCGCAGAGCCGAGCGGGCACGGTGCCCGAAGGGCGAGCGAGGTCGAGCAATCGAGCGAAGATTTTCACGCCGGGAAAATCGAGCGACCGCAGAACCTAATCCCAAAGAGGCGCCCCTTATAATTACCGCGCATCTTTGACGCACCGGAATCCTAGGTTCGGCGCCGGCATCGTTCCTTTAAACTGCGTATAGGAGGAAAGTCCGTCTGCGCCGTCTTCAAAGGAACCGCCCTTTACTATCTTCCACCGCTGACTGCCGGAAGTGTAAGGAGAGGCGGTCCATTCCCGGACGTTTCCCGCCAGATCAAATACGCCAAAAGAACTGCAATCGTAAGGGAAACTTCCCACCGGCGCCGTGGTTCCCTTGCCTTGCGGATTTCCGCTGCCGTTGGCGGAGTTCGGATTATAATCATTTCCCCAGGGGTAGATAAATCCTTCGTTGCCCCGGCTGGCCCGTTCCCACTCTTCTTTGGCCGGCAGTCTTTTTTCCATCCATTTGGCGTATTCTTCCGCATCCGGTTGAGAGACGTTGACCACCGGGTGGTTGGCCAATTCAGCCGGGTAGTTTCCGTTCTTCCAGATATTATATTTTGCGCCTCTGGGGTCAGCCGGCGGCTTGTGGCCGGTCGCCCTGACAAAATCAGCGTACTGCTGGTTGGTAACCTCATATTTATCCATAAAAAAAGCAGGAACGCTGACCTTAACCGGCGTTTCGTTTCCATTCCAACCCACGATGTAATCCCCGGCCGGTATCAGGACCATCTCTTTTGGAGCAGCCGCCGCTTGGGAAGGGCTTTGAGATGTTCCGCCTGAGGCCGGAGAACCGCCGCCGATGCCCGGCAGCGCCAGCCCCTGGCTGGGACGAGGGGTGGAAAGTCCGGCTTCCGTATTTTCGCCGGAAGTGACGGGAAACTGGTTTAACCCCTGTGTTTTTTTAGCTATGTTTTTAGCCATGATTATAATGCCGGCGATAAGGCCCAGGACAACCGCGATCGAGATGAAGGACATAATTGCGCGGGAGGTAGCGCTCTTTTTCTCCGAAGATTTGGCTGCCTTTACAACTTCGCCCGCTTCTTCTTCTGAAATTAAGATGTGTGGCATTTTTACCTTTTATTTTTTCTTGCCTTACGGATGAATGATACTTTATTATTATACCTTGAAAATTATAAAAAAACAATAACGCCGAAAATCAGCCAAATTACCCGGAAAATTTGATTTTTACGCCGCTTAAAGCATAAAATATTAGAGATTTAACAATCCTTTTAGACAATTATGGCGGAAAAAGAGTTGCTTCAAGAGCGGGAACGGAAACTCAACGCGATTATCCGGGCCGGAATCTATCCTTACGGCGGTTCTTTTAACCGGAGCGCGCCGGTCAGGGAAGTGACCGACGGCTCAGGCGGCGTTCGGCTCGCGGGCAGGATTATGACCATGCGCAATCACGGAAAGGCCGCCTTCGCGGACCTGGAGGATATCTCCGGCCGTATTCAAATCTATCTTCAGCAGGATGTCCTCGGTTCTGTTTTTGACCTTTATCAATTGTTGGATATCGGCGACATCGTCGGCATATCCGGAGAGCCCTTTCGCACCAGGACCGGCCAGTTGACCGTCAAGGTTAAGGAACTGACGCTTCTTTCCAAATCAAACCGGCCCCTGCCGGAAAAATGGCATGGTTTGAAAGATGTTGAAACCAGGTTTCGCCAGCGGTATCTTGATTTAATTGCCAACCCGGAAGTGCGGGCGGTTTTTATCGCCCGCAGCGTCATCATCAGCCGTATCCGGCAATACTTGGCCGGGGAAAATTTTCTGGAGGTGGAGACGCCGATGATGCACCCGATTGCGGGCGGAGCGGAGGCCAGGCCGTTTGTCACCCACCACAATACGCTGGATACGGATCTTTATCTGCGCATCGCCCCGGAATTATACCTTAAACGGC
>CAZBFL010000177.1:0-2611 GCA_964491175.1 uncultured bacterium | reverse complement strand
GCCCAAGAGGTAGAGCGGCGCTCCGTCGCAGACGGTTTTGGCCAGTTTGACGTTCATTTCAATCTGGTGTAGCGGGATATGGCCCGGTCCTTCAATTATGACCGGTACGCCGGCTTTCCGCGCTTCCTCCGCCTGTCGGCCCAGGGTGAACAGTTCTTCCAACTGAAAACGGTCGGTGTTGTCGGCGATGGCGCCGGGCCGCAACCCGTCGCCCAAACTCAGGCAAAGTTTATATTTTTGCGCCAGTTTCAGCAGGCGGCCAAAATCCGCCAGGAGCGGATTCTCTTTTTTATTTGCCATTATCCAGCAGGCAAGGATGGAGCCGCCCCGGCTGACGATATTAATCAAACGTCTTCCCGCCTGGAGCCCCCGGACAATCTTTTCACTCACGCCGGTATGGACGGTTGCGAAAGAAACGCCGCCGGCCGCTTCTTCCTCTATCTTTTCCCAGAGGGTTTCCGGGCTCATCTTGCGTATGTCGTTATATTTTTCCGTTACTTCCACCGCGGCCGAGTAAACAGGCACGCTTCCCACCGGCAGGTCGGTTGTCCGCAATATTTGACGCCGTATTTCTTTAAGGTTTCCGCCGGTGGAAAGGTCCATTATGGTGTGGGCGCCGGCTTCCTCCGCCTTCTTCAGTTTAGCCAGTTCCGTTTTGATATCCGCCTGGTGGGGCGAAGTGCCGATATTGGCGTTAATCTTTACGAAACATCCCTGACCGATGGCCAGCGGCTTTTTTCCGCGGGGATTTTTTACCACCACAATACGGTTGGTCTTGATGCCCGCTTCCAACTCGGAAAGAGAAATCTCTTCCGATTTTGCCAGCGCCGTCAATTCTTTTGTGGTCATGGTTTGCATGTTATCTTAGGTAGGGGAGGGGTTGTATCCCCTCCCGCGTTTTGTTTTTACCAATGTTTTTAATGTTTTTCCCGGTTGCCGGGTTACCAGCGCGGAGATAACCGCCGCGTAATCTGCGCCGGATTCAAAAACTCGGCCGCTGTTTTCCGGGGTGATGCCGCCGATGGCCACCAACGGCGTATGACCGAATGCCGTTTTCACCTCTTTCAAGGTTTTTAACCCGACCACCGTTGCGTCTTCTTTGCTGGTGGTGGAAAAGACGGAACCGACCGCAATATAGTCGGCTTGTTCGGCAACCGCTTTTTTTGCTTCCCGGACGGAGCGGACCGAAATGCCGAGCAATGTGTCCGGGCAGACCTGCCGCGCTTTTACGGCCGGAAGGTCTGTCTGTCCCAGGTGCAGGCCGTCGGCATCCGACAAAACCGCGATGTCCGGCCGGTCGTTTACCAGGAAACAGGTGTCAAATTTTCTGGTTTCCAGGCGTATTTTCTGGGCCAGTTTCAGGAATAGTCCGTCCGGCATCTTTTTTGCCCGCAACTGGAAAATTTTTGCGCCGGCGGCCAGAAGCGTTTTAACAAAGTTGAGCAAATCTCCCGGAATTATTTCCGGGTCAACAACAACATAGACCGGATAGTCCGGCAAAACCCTGCGGTAGAGAACCGGTAAACTTTTCTCCAGGGTATAGAACGAAAACCTTAAATCCTGGAAAGAAGCGGTCAGGGCCGGTTTTAAAAGCGCGGCGGTTTCTTCCAGGACGCGCAAGGACTCGGCAATCCGAAAACTGTTGGCGAGAACAAGGTCCTTTGTCCCGCTCCGTTTTTCCGGCCGGAAGCTCCGGCCCGGGTCTATTTCGCTCCGCCGGCTGGCCAGGAGTTTCGGTCTCGGGAAAGACCGTTCCGTCAGGATCGAAACCCGGTGGCGCAGTTCGCGCAGGGTTTTGGTTAAGACCGGATTTCGATTGCTGAAACGCGCCAATTCTTCCAGAACGCGCAGACCTTCCCGGACACGGTTGGAATTGGCGTCAACGATGCGGTATAAATTGTTCATTCCGTTTCTTCGAGTTCTGATTCGTCCTCTTCCTGAGAGGTGCTGTCTTCCTCCATGGTTGCGATGCGGTATACCAGAACCTTGATTTCACCCAGGCGTTCCACGCCGACGGTATCCTGCAGGAGGCGTTTTACCAGGTCCTGAATCTTGCCGGTTGTGGTCGGGATGTCATAGCCGGCCCAGATGATAACCTGGTTGTAAACCTGGAGACCCTTGGGCGCAATGATGGTTGAAACCCGGATGCGTTTAACCGCTTTAATGCGCTGGCGTATTTCATTTACCAGAAAATCTTCTATGGCGGAAAGATGGACTCTTACCAGGCCGCCGGGCCCGGAAAAACTTACGGAACGGGTGCGGTAATGATGTTCAATCGCCGAAACAAGCCAGATTGCGCCCAGCAGCAAAAGGGCGCTGCCGGCAATGGCGAATTTATATGGCTGCATCGCTCCGATTTTCTGGCAAAATCGTTCGGCGAATTCCTTGTCAAGCCATACCAGGATAAAGAGCACCGAAATGTAAAGCGAGGCAAGACTGTAAATCCAGGCTACCAGGCGGTTGAAGATTCGCATCTGACCTCCCCATACCAATTTGCCTGACTTTGTTGACAGCGCCAACCAGGGTTGGCAACTACCGACATTTTTGTGGTGTAGTTGCCCAGCTTGCTGGGCTCTTTATTTTACCATTATTTGAAGCAAAGTTTCAAAGC
>CAZBFL010000176.1:0-2625 GCA_964491175.1 uncultured bacterium | reverse complement strand
ACATAGCCTTTTGCGGAGACGGCAGTTTCACCATGAACCCGCAGATTCTGATTGATGGGGTGGAACATAAAGTCAGGGGATGCGTTCTCGTCTTTGACAACCGCAGGATGGCTGCCATCAGCGGCTTACAGGCGGCGCAGTACGGAAAAACTTTCAAGACCAGCGATTCCGTGAATATAGATTATACTGCCTGGGCAAATGCGGTCAAAGGAGTGAAAGGATTGTCCGGCGGGACGACGCCGGAAGAGTTGAAAAACGCTTTAAAAAAAGCCCGTGATTATGACGGGCTCTCCCTGGTTCACGTCCCGGTTTACAACGGACCGGACGAACTGGGCGGCCTGGGTGTTTTCGGCGACTGGAACGTGGGCCCCTGGTGCCGGCGCGTTCAGACGGAACATCATAAAATCGGCTTGTAGCGCGTGGGCGTTTTTGCTCTCGACAGGAATTCGCGAGTTTACTGGGGGGTTATATGGCAAAAGAGAAGATTGGTTTCATGGCCTCTCTCGGTTTCAGTAAAATGGAACCCGGGGAAGTGCTGGATATCCTGTCGCGCATAGGGTACCGGGCGGTGGAATGGACCCTCGCCCACCTTGACCCCCGCCGGAAATCACTGTCGGAGATAAAAGGTATCGTCCGGCTCACCGGCAAACACGGTCTGGAAATAAGTGAAGCGGTGGTGCAGCAGGACCTGGTGATTCCGGACCGCACCCTGCGCCGGCAGACCGTAGATTTCGTTCTCCGGTGCATCAGGACCTTCTCCGAGGCCGGGATTCCTGCCATCAACCTCTTCACCGGTCCCAGGCCCTGGGAACCCGGGGCACCCCGGATTAACCGGACCATAGCCGAAGGAGAGGCCTGGAACCTGGTTTACCGCGCCTTTGACCTCCTTGTTCCCGAAGCCGAAAAGAGAGGAATCAACCTGGCGGTGGAAGGCGTCTAGGGCATGCTCTGTCATGACTACTACACCACCAGGCCGCTTATAGACCGTTACGACTCGCCCCGGCTGGGCGTAAACCTGGACCCGTCCCACGACCTCCTCGCCGGGAACCTGGACGTGGGCTGGATCGTGAAGGAATGGGGCAGGAAGATTATGCACGTCCACCTCAAGGACGCAGTCGGCACCCAGGAACCGGGGCGGTTTATCTTCCCTCTGCTTGGCGAGGGCGACCTGGACTGGAAATCCTTCTTCGGGTCGCTGAACGAGACCGGTTACGACGGTTGCATGTCTGTTGAATTTGAATCCTTCAGATATTATGACCAGGTTCTGGGCGGCGATACAGAGAAGGCGGCGGCAATCTCGTTGGAAAACGCACAGAAATTGCTGTCGTCCTCCCGGAGAAGAAAATAAACGGCCTTACACTTCTATGGAGCGCAGATACTCCGCCGCGTCCTCCGGCGGGGTGGGATTGATATAGAAACCGGTCCCCCATTCAAAACCGGCAATGCCGGTAACCCGCGGGATAATCTCCAGGTGCCAGTGGTAGTCCTTGTCTATCGTCTGCCAGTAGCCGGGCCGGGGCACCCGGTTGGGCGCCGTGTGGATAAGATAATTGTAGGGCGGTTTATCCAGCGCCTGGTTAATCCGGTACAGGGTTTTTTTTAAAACTGCGGCCAGGTCTTTTCGTTCCGCCTCCGTCATCTGGTCAAAATCAGGATGGTGTCTTTTAGGCAAAATCCAGGTTTCAAAAGGAAAACAGGCGGCGAACGGAGAAATGACCAGAAAATCGCGGCTCTCCTGGATGAGCCGCTTACCGGAATCTATCTCCTGTTCAATGATGTCGCAGAAGATGCAGCGTTCTTTCAGCTGGTAGTGCTGCGCCGCTCCGAGCAATACCTCCCGGACGCGTTTTGGGGTTACCGGCGTGGCGATAATCTGGGAATGGCTGTGCTCCAGAGAAGCACCGGCCCCTTCACCGCAGTTCTTGAAGATGAGAACATAACGAAAACGCGGGTCCTTCTTCAGGTCAAGGGAACGCATCTGGTATGACAAAATCACTTCGGTTATCTCGCCTTCCGAGAGTTCCGCGATATCTATGATATGCCGGGTGCTTTCCACAATCACTTCGTGCGCTCCGACGCCGTTCATCTGGTCGAACATTCCGACGCCTTTACGGTTCAGTTCGCCTTCAATGGCCAGGGCCGGATACTTGTTCGGGACAACCCGCAGCCACCAGCCGGGTTCGTTCGCCCTGGTGCCGGCCTTGCGAAAAGAGATAATTTCCGGAGGTGTTTTGGATTCGTTCCCCTCGCAAAAGGGACAAAAACCGCCCTTTGCCGCGCCTCTCTTTTCAAAAATAAAATCCTTGGGACGGCGTGCCCGCTCGGTGGAAATTATCACCCAGCGGTTGACTATCGGGTCTCTTCGTAACTGCGGCATAGTGACTCCTCTGGGAAGCGACCCTGAAGGGTCGCACTACGAAAGAGACAGGCGAGACGCCTGTCCTACTACTTCACACCAGACCTAACTCTTTTTCCAGATGATGGGCTAAAGATAGCACCCGCTCTTCGGCGAAGGCCGGACCCAGTATCTGCAGACCGACCGGCAGGTTGTCGCGCACAGACCCCACCGGCAGATTCAGCCCCGGAATCCCGGCCAGGTTGGCGGAAACGGTAAAGATATCCGAC
>CAZBFL010000175.1:0-2640 GCA_964491175.1 uncultured bacterium | reverse complement strand
GTTCAAAAGGGTTGGCTGTCTTTTCCGTAATTTTTTTCTGAATTTCGGCGCGGTTTATATTTAAAATTGGGGTCAGGATATCGGCGCACCCGGCCGGATTTTTAAGGTCAAAAGGTATGCAGGTCAGGTTGAAACCCAACTTGTCTTCCGCCAAAACAATTCCGTTGCGGTCCAGGATTTTACCGCGCGGTATGTCCAGGTAAATGGTCCTAATGGAATTACCCTCGGAAAGTTGCCGGAAACGGGAATGCCAGAATAACTGCAGGTAGAGCAATCCTCCGGCCAGCGGTAAAAGGGCGATAAAGATAAAGCGTCTTAAGACATCAAACCGGTCCATAAAGACTTGTGGTTAGTGTATGTTTAAACGAGTTCCCTTTGGTAAAGATAGAAAGCCGGCAGGGACCAGAGACCGTTGTATGCCGAAAAGGTGATCGGTTTCCAGAAAAGAGCCAACCCCCAGGCCGGCGCGCAGATGGTTTGATAAACTATGGAAAAAAGCAGGGAAAAATAGACCGAGTAAAGCAAAACAGCGGCTATGTTAAACGCCGTTTTTTCCGCCAGAAAACGGCTGGCGAGATAGGCTACCAGCAGGTAAACGATGCTATGTCCGCCGATGGTTGAGTGAAAGAGGATGTCCTGGTAAAGGCCCAGGGCCAGCGCGCTCATTAAACTGATGATGCCGGAAGACGAAAGGCTTAGAAAAAGAATAAAGAGCAGGGTCAGGTCCGGCGCTATCCCAAAAATTCTGAGATACCGTAACGCCAGATATTGAACCCCGAAGTTGACTAATGCCACTACGAGAAAAGCACGCAGGTTAAGGGGACCCTGCGTCTGCGCCGTCTTTCTAATAGACAATTACCACCTCTTCCAGGGAGGAAAAATTAGCGCCGGGCCGGACCACTATTTTCCGGAAGAACCCTTTTCCGGTTTTTGACGTCTGGATGGTACCGACCGGGATTCCGGAAAGATAATTATGGCTTAACCTGGAAGTGACCACGGCGCTGCCGACTCTGGGCGAATTATCGTTTGGAATATAACCGACCGTAAGGCCGGGCATCCCGTCGCTTTCCAGTATCCCCAGTTCCCGGCTCTCCTGAACGAAAACACTTACCCGGCTTTGCGGATTTAAAATGGTCATTATCTTAACCTGTCCGTCCTGTTTCTCCGTTACGTATCCTACCAGGTTTCCGTTGGCGTCAAGCACCGTTAAACCGGGTCTGATCCGGTCCGCCCGATCGGTCTTCACGATAAGCCAACTCGGCCACCCGATCGGGTCCAGTGTTGAAACCTCGCCGATCGCGGCGATGGTCACATTCTTTCTTTTGGGCAGGTCTAAAAGGTCCCGCAGGCGTTTGTTTTCCAGAAACACTTCCCGGGTAAATGAATCCCGGTAGTTAATCAAGGAGGCGGCCGGCGCTTCTTTTGGTTTGAAGGCATCTGCCTTCAGGCGGAAGAGAAATATTGATATCAGCAGGAGCAGGCTGAAAATAAGTTCCTTCTGGAATTTCCAGAGCATGAAAACCTCAGGGGCAACCCCTCAGGAATGCAAGGGCGCGACTTTGCGGAAATACTGCTCGTCTTCCAGCATTTTTCCGGTGCCTTTGACAACGGCAAAAAGCGGTTCGTCGGCCACCTTGACCGGAATCTTGGTTTCCGAAGAGAGCAGGGTGGAAATTCCTTTCAGGAGAGAACCTCCGCCGGCCATGTGGATGCCGCGCACCACCAGGTCGCTGGATAACTCCGGCGGGGTTTCTTCCAGGAGGGCGCGGACTTCGTTTGTAATCGTATTGATGTTTTCCTTAAGTGCTTCCCGGATTTCTTCGGAACCGACCATAACCTTGCGGGGCAAACCTTCCACCAGGTCGCGGCCGGTAACCTCCATGGACATCTCTTCTTCCATCGGCCAGGCGGAACCGATGGTAATCTTAATCTCCTCCGCAGTTCGTTCACCGACCAGCAGGTTATATTTTTTCTTGAGATATTCCGTGATTGATGCGTCCATCTCGTTTCCGCCGATGCGGATGCTTCGCGAAGCAACGATATCACCCAGGGAAATAACGGCCATTTCCGTGGTTCCGCCGCCCACGTCAATGATGAAATTACCGATCGGTTCATCTACGGGGAGTCCGATTCCGACGGCGGAAGCCTTCGGCTCTTCAATCAGGTAGACCGCCCTTGCCCCGGCCTTGGTGGCGGTTTCAATTACCGCCCGTCTTTCCACGCTGGTAATGCCGGAAGGTATGGCGATAACCACCCGGGGGGGCAGCACGAACCGGTGCCGGGCGCTCTTCACTTTTTCCAGAAAGTAACGCAGCATCGTTTCGGTTGCCTCGAAATCGGCGATGACCCCGTCCTTTAAAGGACGCATCGCGATGATATTGGCCGGGGTCCGGCCCAGCATCCGCTTGGCTTCTATTCCAACCGCAATCGTCTTGTGGGTTTCTTTGTGCATCGCCACGATTGACGGTTCGGAAAAAACGATTCCCCGGCCGCGTACGTAAACGACCGTGTTGGCGGTGCCGAGATCAATGCCGATATCGTTAGCCAGCAAAAAATTAAATAATTTGCCCATAGGTTCTCCTCAATGGTATAATTTTGGTAGAGGTATTTTTTTCCTTCAATTAGTTTACTACTTTTAGG
>CAZBFL010000174.1:0-2674 GCA_964491175.1 uncultured bacterium | reverse complement strand
CTTCGGACTGCCCACCCAGGGGATGACCGGGAGGTTCCACAAGAGTTGGGCTGACTTCGGCGGTTTGAAGACCCCGGACCAGTTGCGTTATGAGGCCGGCACCATCCTGGCGGCCTCCTCCGCCGTCAACGTCGGCGACCAACTGCACCCCAGGGGCGTTCTGGATAAGGGCGCCTACCAGGTCATCGGCGAAGTTTTCAGGGAAGTTGCGCAGAAAGAACCCTGGTGCCTTAACGCCAAATCGGTTGCGGAAATTGCGGTACTCTGCCTGCCGGAAAATTCCGGGGAAGCGCTGTCGGAGAAGAACGAACCCGCCGAGGCGGCCGGCCGGATGCTTTTGGAACTGAAACATCAGTTCAACGTGGAGACTCCGGAGGGCGACCTTAATCAATATCGGCTCCTCATCCTGTCGGACCAGGGGGTTGTTGATGATGCCTTGGCCGCGAAACTCGCCGCGTTCCTTAAGAAGGGCGGCAGCATCATCTCAAGTCACAAGGCGGGGTTCAATCCGGATACCGGTTCCTTCAACCTGCCGGAACTGAAGGTTTGTTATGAGGGCGCCAACCAGAATAAGCCCTGTTTCCTGCGCCTTGCCGGAGACCTTGCCGCGGGTCTGCCGGAGACCGACTTTGTCTTCTACGGAGAGAGTTCCCTGGTGAAGCCGGAGAAAGGCGCCGAAGGTTCAGGCAATATCGTTTTCAGTTATTTTAACCGGGACTACAACCACTTTACTTCGCACTTCCACAGCCCGGCGGATAAGGTTACGGAATACCCGGTTGCGGTCCGGGCAGGAAAGATAATTTACCTTGCGCCGGAAATATTCACCGGTTATCTCAAACACGGATACCTGGTATATAAAAAGATAGTTGCCAACGCGCTGAATATTCTTTTGCCGGACCCGCTGGTTAAAGCCGTTGCGCCGGCCGCGATGGAGGTTTCGCTCACCCGGCAGGAGAAGCCGGAGCGGCTGATGGCGCACCTGGTAAACTACCAGCCCCAGCGCCGCCACACCGCAGTGGAATATATAGAACACTCATGGCCGGCAAAAGATATCCAACTTTCGGTGCGTACGGAAAAGAAGCCGGCCCGGGTCTATCTCGCTCCGGAAAAAGAGAACATAACCTTTTCGTTTAAGGACGGATACGCGAACTTTACGGTGCCGGAAGTTACCGGCCACCGGATAGTCTGCCTCGAATTTTAGGTGGGGTGTATTTATCCGCTTCACCAAGGCGATGTCATTCCCGCGGATATTAAGCGGGAATCCGGTTTTCTATGGAACAGCCGCAAATATCCGATTTGAAGTTGTCCCGGCTTATGCTGGGCACGGTTCAGTTTGGCCTGCCTTACGGTATCGGCCTCGCCAATCGGTCCGGCCAGCCTTCTTACGAAACCGCCCGTTCCATAATCGCGGCCGCTTACGAAGGCGGCGTTAATTGCTTTGACACTGCGGCCGGTTACGGTACCAGTGAAGAGGTTATCGGGCAAGCGCTGGCGGAGTTGGGGATTTGCGATAAAGTCGCGGTGGTGACCAAGGTGGTTCACCTGGCCCAGGATTTATCTTCAGCCAGGGCCGCGGAAGAAGCGATTACAGCATCGGTCCTGCGTTCCCTGAAGCGGCTGCGGTTGGAGACGCTGCCGGTCTGTCTGTTTCATCAGGAAAACGATTTCCGCTACGCGGGTATCCTTTTGAAATTAAAAGAGAAAGGGTTGGTCCGGCATATCGGCGCATCGGTTTCTTTCCGGCCTGACGTCTGCGCCGAAATATTGGGTTCAGGATTGGTTGAGGCAATCCAGGTTCCGGCCAACGTTTTTGACCACCGCTATGACCGCGCCGGAATTTTTTCGGAAGCAAGTAAGAGCGGCGTGGCGGTCTTCGTCCGGAGCGTCTATCTCAAGGGACTCATCTTTCTGTCTGACGAAGAGACCCTGCCGGAACTGAGTCCGATAATCCCGGTACGCCGACGGCTCAAAATTCTGGCAGCGGAAGCCGGCATGGGTCTGGCCGAACTGGCGGTGCGGTATGACCTAAGCATCCCGGGAGCAACCTCCGTTCTGGTGGGCGTGGATTCCGTAGAACAGATGCGCCAGAACCTTGCCCTCTTTTCAAAAGGACCGCTTGACGCCGGTTTGGTCCGGGCCATAGACGACGCCGTGCCTGACCTGCCGGAAGCGGTTATCACTCCGTACTTCTGGTCAAAACAATAGTCCGGACCCCAGGATACGAACGAAAAGCAATGGTATAATATTTAAACGGAGGTTTCAGTCAATGCTTGAGAATTGGACTTATACCGCGGCCGACCAAAAATTAAGCAAAGAACTGCAAAAATTTATCCTGGAAAGAGTTTTTGACATTCATGCTCATCTTTACTGTGTGAAAGACTTGAATATTTCACGCAGTAATTCACTCCGGCAGGGTCCGGCCGAAGTAACGGTTGCGGTCTGGCGCCGGCGCCTTGAGAAGCAGGTTGGTCCGGGCCGGCTGGCCGGCGGTCTTTTCATCCCGATGCCCCACGGCGCTTATGACAAAGCAAACGACTTTTTAGTTTTGCAGTTAAAAAAGGTTCGGGGAAGCAAAGGGTTGATTGTAATCGGTCCGGATTACCCGGAAAAGAAGGCCCGCGCTTACCTGGAAAATTCTCAAATTGTCGGTTTCAAACCATATCATACTTTCAGC
>CAZBFL010000173.1:0-2684 GCA_964491175.1 uncultured bacterium | reverse complement strand
GGCTGCCAAGCGCGGCTCAGTTAACTTCTTCGGCGGCCTGCCCAAAACCCAGCCCACTGTCAACCTGGACACCAATCTCATCCATTACGGTGAATTGAAAGTGGTCGGCACGCACGGTTCCGCGCCCCGCCACAATAAAATAGCGCTGAAACTCCTGGCATCCGGCGCAATCAGAGGCAAGGATTATATAACCGCGGTCTTTCCCCTGGCCGAAATTAAAGAAGCGCTGACGGCCGCAGAGAGTTGCCGGGGATTGAAAATAATAGTCAAACCATAAAAAACCAAATGGCTAAAATCAACAAAGAAGAGGCGAAACACCTGCTGAAGCAGATGATGCAAATCCGTCAGTTTGAAGACGCCATCATGGACCTGATGTCCCGCAATATTGCGGAAGGCGGTTCGCACCTCTACGCCGGCGAAGAGGCCTGCGCGGTCGGCGCGATGGCGGCCATCCGCGAAGATGATTATATTACCAGTACGCACCGCGGCCACGGACACGCCATCGCCAAGGGCGGTTCCCTGCCGGAACTGATGGCAGAAATTCTCGGAAAAGAAACCGGCGTCTGTAAAGGCAAGGGCGGTTCCCTGCATCTGGCCGACGTCTCAAAAGGAAACCTGGGCGCCAACGGCATCGTGGGCGGCAGCATCGGAATCGCGGCCGGCGCCGGGCTCTCCATCCAGTTGCGCGGCACCGACCAGATCGTTCTCTGTTTCTTCGGAGACGGCGCAACCAACACCGGTCTCTTCCACGAATCGCTGAACATGGCGGGAAAATGGAAACTGCCGGTTGTCTTTATTTGTGAAAATAACCTTTACGGGATGTCTGTCTCGGTGGAACGCGCCTGCGCGGTAAACGACCTGACCAAAAAAGCGGTACCGTATAACATGCCGGCGGAATGCTGCGACGGCATGGATGTTCTGGCGGTAAAAGATACCGTGGCAAAATACGCGGCGGCGGCCCGGAAAGGCAAAGGCTCGGCGCTTATCGTCTGTCACACTTACCGTTATTACGGCCATTCCCGCAGCGACCCGCGCGTCTACCGGACCAAGGAAGAGGAAAAGTCATGGCGCGACCGGGACTGTATCAAGGCGTTCGGCCGGAAGATGCAGGAGCAAAAAGTCCTGACCGAAAAAGAAGTGACGGACCTGGAAAAAGAGGTAAACGCGGAGTTGGAAGCAGCCGTTGACTTTGCCATCAAGAGCCCGGACCCGAAACCGGAGGAACTTTACAAAGACGTGTATTACGAATCCCCCTCACCTTAATCCTCTCCCCTCTGGGAGAGGCATAGTGAGGGGTAAAGGAGTAAATTGATGCGTGAAATCACCTACCGACAGGCGCTGAACGAAGCGCTGAGCGAAGAGATGGAGCGGGACCGGAGCGTCTTCCTGATGGGCGAAGACATCGCCGTTTACGGAGGCGCTTACGGTGTAACGATGAACCTGATGCAGAAATTCGGCGAGAAACGGGTGCGTGACACCGCCATCTCGGAAGCGGCCATCATCGGCGCCGGTCTGGGCGCGGCCATCACCGGCATGCGTCCGGTCGTAGAGATTATGTACATCGATTTTATGGGCATCTGCCTGGAACAGATCGGCAACCAGGTCGCTAAAATTCGCTATATGTTCGGCGGCAAAACCAAAGTTCCGCTTGTCATCCGGACCGAGGGCGGTGCCGGCCGAACCCTGGGCGCGCACCATTCCCAGAGTCTGGAATCCTGGTTCCTACACGTCCCGGGCCTGAAGGTCGTCATGCCGGCAACGCCGGCCGATGCCAAGGGACTGCTCAAATCATCAATCCGGGAAGACAACCCGATTCTCTTTGTTGAGCATAAGATGCTCTACAACGTCAAGGGCCCCGTCCCCGAAGAAGAATACCTTTTGCCCATCGGCAGGGCGGACGTGAAACGTCCCGGAAAGGACGCGACCGTAATTACCTATTCCCGAATGCTCTACCCCACACTTGAAGCGGCTAAAAGGCTGGCGGAAGAAGGGGTTGAAATTGAAGTAATAGACCCGCGCACACTCCTGCCTCTGGATATGGAGACGATTGCGGAATCGGTCCGAAAAACGCACCGGGCAATAATTGTGGAAGAAGACACCAAGACCGGCGGCACCGGCGCAGAAGTCGGGATGCAGATTGTGGAAACCTGCTTTGATTATCTTGACGCGCCGGTCCTGCGCATCGCGGGCGCGGACGTGCCCATGCCCAAAAGCCCAATCCTGGAGAAACTGGCTATCCCCGACGCCGACCGTATATATCGGGAAATAAAAGAACTGGTTGTGTAACACTGTCATTCCCGTATGTATTAGACGGGAATCTAAACCGAAGATGTATGGATTCCCGCTTACTATCCGCGGGAATGACAAGTTAAGCGAGGTAACTTATGGTCAAAGAAATAATTATGCCCAAACTGGGCGAAACGATGGAAGAAGGCTATCTGTCCAAGTGGTTTAAAAAAGAAGGCCAGAAAGTGGAGAAGGGTGAACCGATCTTCGAGGTAATGAGCGACAAGACCAACTTTGAAGTGGAGTCAATCCACTCCGGATTCCTGCGTAAAATCCTGGTTCCGGCCAGTGATAAGGCGATACCGGTTACCTCGGCGGTCGGCTATCTGAGCGATTCTATGGACGAACCGCTTCCGGAAGCAACCGCCCCGTCTGTAACTCTCCCCTCACCCTCAACC
>CAZBFL010000172.1:1405-2685 GCA_964491175.1 uncultured bacterium | reverse complement strand
ATGGGGTTGGGCGTGCTGCCGATGGCGACCACCGCCTGGTCGATTTCAATTCTAAATTCGGAGCCTTTAACCGGCACCGGTCTTCTTCTGCCCGAAGAGTCCGGTTCGCCTAATTCCATCCGGATGCATTCCGCCTGCTTGAGAAATCCTTTTTCGTCTCCGAGGTATTGGACCGGAGCGGTTAAAAGATCGAACTCTATCCCTTCTTCTTTTGCCCGGACAACCTCCTCGATGCGGGCCGGCATCTCCACTTCAGTCCGGCGGTAGATAAGGTAGACGTGTTCCGCGCCGAGTCTTTTTGCAGTCCGCGCCGCGTCCATCGCCACGTTTCCGCCGCCGATGACCGCAACTCTCTGCCCGACCTTCACCGGTGTGTCGTACTCCGGGAATCTGTGCGCTTTCATCAGGTTGACCCGGGTTAAAAATTCGTTGGCGGAATAGACACCGTTCAGGTTTTCGCCGGGGATGCCCATAAACTGGGGCAGGCCGGCGCCGGCGCCGATAAAGACGGCCCGATACCCTTCGGAGAAAAGGTCTTCGATGGTCAGCGCTCTTCCAACCAGGACATTGGTGGCGATGTGAACGCCGAGCGATTTGAGATAATCAACTTCCCCGGAGACAATCTCTTTCGGCAACCGGAATTCCGGGATGCCGTATACGAGGACGCCGCCCGGTTCGTGGAAACCTTCAAAGACGGTCACGGCGTAACCCATTACGGCCAATTCTGCGGCGCAGGTGAGGCCGGCGGGTCCGGAACCGACTACGGCAACTTTTTTTACCCCCCCACCAACCTCCCCCGCCAGGGGGGAGGGGGAAGAGATAGAAATATCCCCTTCGTGGGGAGAGGATTCTGTCTTCTTTTCTCCTCCCCCTTGGGGGGGGAGGGAAGGCGGGGGTGAATGCAACCGGTGCCAGTCGGCCACAAACCTTTCCAGAGCGCCGATAGATATCGGGTCGCCTATTTTACCCATGACGCAAACTTTCTGGCACTGGTCCTCCTGGGGGCAAACCCTTCCGGTGATCGCCGGCAGACAATTTGTTTCGCGGATTATCCGGAGCGCTTCTTCAAAATTTCTTTTCTTTATCGCTTCGATAAATCCGGGGATATCCATCAGGACCGGGCAGCCGGCAATGCAGGGTTTCTTGACGCATTGCAGGCAGCGGCCGGCTTCCCGGACCGCTTCTTCTTCGGTATAGCCCAGCGGCACCTCGTTAAAGTTTTTGATACGTTCCCGGGCCGGTTGCTCCTGCATGGAGACGGCTTTTTTTTCGGCTTTCAT
>CAZBFL010000172.1:0-1305 GCA_964491175.1 uncultured bacterium | reverse complement strand
TACGTTCCCGGGCCGGTTGCTCCTGCATGGAGACGGCTTTTTTTTCGGCTTTCATCGGGTTTGCCCCCTCACCTCTGTCCTCTCCCCGCTGGGGAGAGGATTTCCCTTCTTCCATTTTTCAAAGACAAATTTTTCTTCTTCTTTATAGGTATCAAGCCGTTTCATTAATTCTTCAAAATTCACCTGGTGTCCATCGAAATCTGGCCCGTCCATGCAGGTGAAGCGGGTTTCATTATTTACGGTTACCCGGCAGGCGCCGCACATCCCCATGCCGCAGACCATCAGGGAATTGAGGCTGACAATCGTCCTGATTCCGCTTTCCCGGGTTAAATCCGATATTGCCTTCATCATAATGGCCGGTCCGATAGCCAGGACCCGGTCTATCTTTTCGCCCGACGCCATTAACCCGGACAGAAGATCGGTGACAAACCCTTTTTGGCCGTACGAGCCGTCGTTGGTGGCGATGAGCGTTCGGTCTGAAACCGAACTTAGTTTTTCTTTCCAGAAAAGGTATTCTTTCGAGCGGTAACCGAGGATGGCGGTTACGCGGTTGCCCGTCTCCTTCAATTTTCGGGCCAGAGGGAATACCGGAGCCACGCCGATGCCTCCGCCGACCACCGTCACGTTTCCGAACCGTTCTATTTCGGTCGGGTTGCCCTGTGGTCCCAGAAGGTCGGGGATGGAGTCGCCTTTATTGAGCATCCCTAATTGGCACGTGGTCTTGCCGACCTCCTGAAAGACGATAGTGATGGTCTTCTGCCGGGGGTTGAAATCGGCCAGGGAGAGCGGAATCCGCTTGCCTTTTTTATGCACCCTGACCATTACGAACTGTCCCGGTTTTGCTTTTTGGGAGACCAGCGGCGCGTCCAGAACGATGCATTGAATTTTGGGACCCAGGAGTTGCTTCTCTAATATTTTAAACATAATTTCAACAAATCCTCGGTAACTGGTCTCCGGAAAACGGTTCCAGCAGGCGCGTTCCGGAAATTCGCGTGCGCAGGATAGTCCGTCCGGCCGGCTTCGCTACAACCTTTCCGATGATGGCCGCGTCTTTTCCCAGCGGGTCTTTCCGCAGTAAACGTAATGCTTCTTTTGCCTCTTTTTCGGCTACAAAGACCGCCACTTTTCCTTCGCAGGCGAAGTAAAGCGGGTCCAGTCCCAGTATCTCGGCAACGCCGACAACTTCCCGGCGCAGGGGTATCGCTGTTTCGTTTAATTCTATCCCCCAGCGCATTTCGTCGGAAACCTCGGAGAAGATTGTAGCCAGGCCGCCCCGGGTGATATCACGGATGAAACGGACGGTCT
>CAZBFL010000171.1:0-2735 GCA_964491175.1 uncultured bacterium | reverse complement strand
CCAGTGATTTTGAGCGTCTGGAGTTCCCGATGGCCCCGGTGGCGGCGGAAGGCGTGTGGGCGCTGACCGACCTTTCCGCCAAAAAAGATACCAACCGCTGGCGCGTTTTTGTTGCCGGCGGTATGATCGGCATTATTTACGGCGCTTTTTATGTTTTTATCCCTACCTTTACCGGGCTGGTAATGGCCAAACCGTTTACGCTTATCCCGATTCCTTTTGTCGATTTCACCAGTCAGATAAGCTCCATCTTCCCGGCTTCGGTTCTGGGTTTCATGACCGACCTGGGTAATGTTTTTGTCGGTTTTGTCCTGCCTTTCTGGGTGGTGCTGGGTACCTTTGCCGGTTCAATCGGGGCGCAGGTTATCGCCAATCCCATCCTGTACAAAAATACAGGTTTTTTAAAAACCTGGCAGCCGGGCATGGGCGCTATTCCGACCTACACTTCCACGACGATCGATTTCTGGATAAGCGTTGGAATCGGTCTGGGCATCGCGGTTTTAATTTTAAGCATTATTTCTGTTTCCTTGAAAATGAGGCAGAAAGAAAAAAAGGTTCAACTTATAACCAAACCACCGGCGAACCGGGGCGATTCCCCCTTGCCGGTTATGCTGGGAATCTGGGTTCTCTCCACTTTGCTTTACGTGATTCTTTGTCATCTTCTGGTGCCTAAGTTTCCGCTTTTTTTGATATTGTTTTTCGGTTTTATTTTGACGCCGGTGCTTACTTACATTTCCGCCCGGATGTTCGGCATAACCGGGGTTGCCAGCGGAATCTCCTTTCCCTATCTGACGGAAGGAACCTATATCCTTTCCGGTTATAAAGGCGCGGATATCTGGTATATGCCTTTGCCCTACTTTAACCACGGCGCAATGACCCAGGGATTCAAACAGATGGAGTTGCTGAAGGTGCGCTTTACGGATTGGTACAAGACCGAATTTATGGCCCTGGGCATAATGCTCTTCTGCAGTTTCCTCTTCTGGGCGATTATCTGGCGGATGGGGCCGATTCCTTCGTCAACCTATCCTTTTGTACAGCGAATGTGGCCGATGATGGCTATTCCGCGGGCGCTCTGGGTCTCTTCTACCGTCCAGGGCGGGGCCACCTGGCTGCTGGATTCGATCAAAGGTTCGGTAATCGGCTGGAGCGCGGTTGGCGGCCTGGCTGCAGCCGGAATCCTGACTTTCCTTAAAGTGCCGGTTTCGTTTTTCTACGGGATAGTCGGCGGAATTCCGATGTTGCCGCACATGGTTTTTCCGATGTTCTTCGGAGCCCTCCTGGGCAAATTCTTTTTTGCCCGGCGTCTCGGTGTTAAAGAATGGCGGAGCATGACCCCGCTGCTCCTGGCCGGTTACGGTTGCGGCATGGGCCTGACCGGAGCGGCCTCGGTGGCCATCGCCCTGATCGCCAAAACGGTCTTTCAGTTGGTGTATTAGTGCAGCCCAAAAAACGAGGAAATATCTACGTTTTTTCCGAACTTCCCTCCACGCAGGACAAGGCCTGGGAATTAATTTCCAACGGTGTCCCTTCCGGTTCCCTGGTCATCGCCGGTCTTCAGACTGCGGGCCGGGGCCGGCAGGGCAGGGTCTGGCATTCTCCCGCGGGCAATTTATATTTTTCCCTTATCCTCTTCCCGGTATCCTTCCGGCGGTCCAACGGCATTACGCTTTCGGCCGCAAGGGCGCTGCAACTTGCCTTGAGGTCGGCGCTGGGTTTGGAGACCCGGTTTAAACTTCCCAACGACCTCTATTTTCAGGAGAAAAAGTTAGCCGGAATTATTCTGGAAGTGAAAGGCGACAAAGCAGTTTTAGGCGTCGGACTTAACGTTAATTGCCGGACCAATTTTTGGCCTGCCGGGGTCTCTGCCGTCAGCCTGAGAGAAATTCTAAACAGGCGGGTCAGTCGTTGCGCCATCCTTTCCGCTTTTCTGAGTAATTTCCAAGACGAAATTTTGACATTCCGTCGTTTTGGAGATAAAATATAGCCGTTAGTAAATATGGCAGGACAGGCGTCCCGCGAAAAAGCAGTAGGACAGGCGTCCCGCCTGTCAGCAATTTAAGGAAGGGGGTGAATCACGATGAAAAGAACTGGACGTGTCCGCCGAAGCCTCGGCGAAGGCGGATTTACGCTGATTGAACTGCTGGTTGTTATCGCCATCATCGCCATTCTGGCAGCCATGCTCCTGCCGGCGCTTTCCCGGGCCAGGGAAAATGCCAGGCGTACTACCTGCATTAATAATTTAAAACAGTTGGGACTGGCCATAAATATGTATCTTCAGGACCACGACGAAGGTTTTCCAAATGTTTTCAATTGGGAGGACGAAATTAGTAAGTATGCTTCCGAAGGCAGCTTTTCTTGCCCCAGCGAGAAGAGCGCCGAAAACAGTTATGCCATAAACAGCAACGTGACCGGCCAGAAATTTTCCGGAATCAGCCATTCATCAACTTTTCCGTTGCTTTTTGACCGCAACGTAGCGAGTTCATCCTATGAGGGATCTCCTCCGGACAACCCGACCAATTTTTACTATGATTTTTGTTCCGACCGTCACACCAAAGGCACCAACTTTTTATTTCTGGATGGCCACGCTACCTGGATTTCAAATCCGGAAAACGCAGGCACAAACATTCTGAATTTTGACGCCCAATAAATATGGTCCTGCCTCGGCTGGTTGATTTTGATTCGCAGACCGTTCCGGAAGAAGAGACAGAAGATGCAGCTAACTACAGACAGTCAATGAT
>CAZBFL010000170.1:0-2748 GCA_964491175.1 uncultured bacterium | reverse complement strand
GCCCTGAAGGCCGGCAAGGACGTGGTCTGCGAAAAACCGATGGCCGCAAAACCTTCCGATGCCGACAGGATGATCCTAACCGCGAAGAAGACCGGACGGGTCCTCTCGGTCTTCCAGAACCGGAGGTATGCGCCGGACCTTGTCAAGGTGCTTGAAATCGTCCGTTCCGGCAGACTGGGCCGGATAGTCCTGGTCAAGATGTCCTGGAACGGATTTTCCAGGCGGTGGGACTGGCAGACTTTGCGAAAATTAGGAGGGGGAAGCCTCAATAATACCTGCCCGCATATTATTGACCAGGGGCTGCAGTTTATCGAAGACCCGCAACCTAAAATTTTCTGCCAACTGGATAAAACCGTTACCCTGGGAGATGCCGATGACCACGTAAAGATCGTTCTCCAGCCCAAAAAAGGACCGGTGGTCGATATGGAAGTCAGCAGTTGCTGCGCCTATCCCCAGGACCAGTGGTGCATTATGGGCACGAAAGGCGGACTGCGCGGGAATTTCAATAAACTCTCCTGGAAGTTCTTTAACCCCAAAAAACTTCCCAAACGCCGGATAGATACCAAGCCGACCCCGGACCGCAGTTATAACAGCGAGCAAATCCCCTGGCAGGAAGAGTCCTGGGATATCGCAAAAGACAAAACCCCCGGACAGTTAGGATTTTATATTGACCTCTACAACACCCTGAAAAAGAAAAAACCGCTCTTTATCACGCCCGAAAGCGCCAGAAAAGTTATGTGGGTTATTGAAAGATGTCACCGGATTGGAGGAATATAGGATGGATGAGATAAAGGTTGGCATTATCGGCCTGGATACAAGCCACACGATTGAATTCACGCGGCGCCTGCAGGCGCCGGACTGCCCTGCGGACCAGAAGGTTAAGGGTATGAAGGTGGTCGGCTGCCTGCGTTTTCCCTCACCCTTTCAATCCGAACCGGACCAGGATAAAAGACAGAGCCAAATGGAGGCGTGGGGCGTAAAAGTAAGCACCCTGCCGGAAGAAACCTTAAAGATTGCGGATGTCCTCATGCTGGAAGTAAACGACCCTGCCCTGCACCTGAAATACTTCCGGATGGCGTCGGATACGGGCAAACCGCTCTTCCTGGACAAACCGCCGGCCGATACCCTTGAGAACGCGCGGGAAATCTTCCGGATTGCCCGGGAAAAGAAAATAAAGGTATTCAGCACATCCTCCCTGCGTTTTGCGCCGCAGGTTATCCAGTTGCCCCGGGAGATTTCCCGGCCGAAAATCGGCGGCGCTATCGGACCGCTGGGTCTGGCGCCGGCCGGCAGTTCCATCGTCTGGTACGGAATCCACACCGTGGAGATGGTCCAGGCAATTATGGGTACGGGCGCCAAAAAGGTCTTCGGCCGGAAGGACCCGATGGGGATATCCGGAATCATCGAATACGACGACGGACGACGAGCAACCGTCCAACTGAACGAGGGTATCTGGCACTATGCGGTGATGGGACTTGATGATAAGACGGTAAAGTTTTTGCAGGTGGACGCTTCCCGCCTCTACGCCGATTTGCTGGAAAAGATTGCGGAGTTTTTTCGGGGCGGCGAGGCGCCGGTTTCTTTTGAGGAGAGCGTTGAGGTTCAGGCAATTCTGGAAGCGCTGGAGAAATCGGTTAACAGCGGTCGGGAAAGTTATTTAGAGAATCAAGGATGATGTCCGGGCCGGCGGCTTCAATCTCCTCCCGGCCGGAAGAGCCGGTGGTTACGATTATCGTCTTGACGCCGGCGGCCGTTCCGGTTTGCGCATCAATGTCCATATCGCCTACGTAAACCGCTTCTTCCGGAGAAACCCGGAAATATTCCAGGAGCGCCTTGATAATGTCCGGGGCCGGTTTCGGTTCCGGC
The DNA here is from genome assembly GCA_964491175.1 of uncultured bacterium. Taxonomy (GTDB): domain Bacteria; phylum Ratteibacteria; class UBA8468; order MWAK01; family MWAK01; genus JAHJUB01. The sequence continues at coordinate 882 of CAZBFL010000170.1, read as the reverse complement.
ACCTCTTCTCCGGTCAGGACCCGGTCAAAATAGGTTTCAATCTCCAGCGTCTTTATTAAAAGAAACGCTGTTTCCTTCGGCCGGTTTGACGCCACCGCCAGCAACTTTCCGTTCGCTTTCAGGCTGCGCAAAAGTTCGAGCGCGCCGGGCAGTAAAGAGATTTTTCCGGCCAGATTGACCCGGTGGTGTTCCCGGTAAATCTGCCGGGCCTCCGGCACCTCCGCTTCCGAAAAAAACCTTTTCAGCAAACCGTCATTACCCATCCCAACAGACCGGATAATCCTCTCCGGCTCCGCTTCCGGGTGGTTCATCCGGCGCAGGGTATGGTTCATACTCTCCACGATAGCCGGATATGCATTAATCAGAGTGCCATCCAGGTCAAAAATAAATAGTTTTTTAGCCATTTTATGATATTTTATCCTAAAAATGCCTTGTTTGGCAAGAACTTTTTGCTCTTTTTGACAAAAATCGTCTAAAATAGTATAATTTTGACAATCGGGTAGGTGGCGGAGCGGCCAATCGCACCAGACTGTAAATCTGGCGACCGGAAGGTCTTCGGAGGTTCAAATCCTCCCCTGCCCACTTGTAAGCTGACTTGAAGGGGAGGATTTGAAAGGAACGAAGTAAGGTATTGCGACTGATTAAGGAGCAATACCAGTGGGGGGCCGAGTCGAACGCAGTGAAGTGAGACCGCCAAATCCGTTTTCCCCTGCCCACGTTTTTTAAGATGATTGGCGACCCTGAAAGGGTCGCACTACGTTTTTAGATTCCCGCTTACAACATGCGGGAATGACATGCGTTTTTGTGCATTAAAAACAAATAATACTATGCCAAAGACAGAACTGAAGGTGCTGGAAGGCTGCCGCAGGCAGCTGCGGATTG
>CAZBFL010000169.1:0-2748 GCA_964491175.1 uncultured bacterium | reverse complement strand
CATTACAATAGGATTATAATATAATCTCATCTTCCATTGCAAATATTCGTAGAATATATGTAATGGCAACGCAAAGAGTTAGGGCAAAACAAAGTTATTATACATAGTTTAAAGGCGAAGGGTCAAGGTAAAGGTGCAATTGTTCGTTTGACCCCAAAACACGGGAAGAAGTAAAATATGGAAAACAAAACCATTCTCTAAAAGAAGCGTGAACAAGAATTCCGCTCCACAAAAGTTTTTTAAGACCCCTGCCTTTCAAAAATGTGCGATTCTTATTATCTGTCTTTTGGGTATTATCATTTACTCCAACACTTTCCATGCTTCATTTCACTTTGATGACGAGCCGAGTATTTTCAGTAACCCTGCCATCCGCAACCTCCGGAATCTGAAGGCCATCTGGGATTTTAACCCCACCCGGTTCTTCGCTTATCTTTCCCTCGCCTTCAACTACCGGCTCCACCGGTTGTCGCTTCCTGGATACCATCTCTTTAACCTGGCCGTCCACCTGGGCGCCTCAATGCTTGTATGCTGGCTTGCGCTCCTTGTCTTATCCTCCCCAAAGGTTAAAGATTACCCGGTTGCCGGGCACGCCAAACTAATCTCGCTGCTGGCCGGCTTGATATTCGCGGCCCACCCAATCCAAACCCAGGCGGTAACCTACATCATCCAGCGCACCGCATCCCTGGCGGCTTTTTTTTACCTGCTTTCGGTCTGCTGTTATCTAAAAGCAAGGTTAAAGCAGACCCAAAAGCCGGATTTCCGTTGCTGGTTACGGTTTTATGCCGGTTCAATTTTAGCTGCGTTTGCCGCATTCTTTACCAAGGAATTCTCTGTTACCCTGCCGTTTATGCTCTTGCTCTGCGAGGTTTCACTCTTTCGGGATGATTACAAAAAGGTAATTAAACACCTGGCACCTTTTTTTCTTCTCTTGCTGTTGGTTTTGACAACCATCAAGATAACCGGCTCGGAGTCAAGGTCATTACAGGAATTCCAGGCCAGCCTTACCGCCGTCACTCCGGTTCAATATCTTCTCACCCAGTTTCTGGTTATCGTAACCTACCTGCGGCTGCTGTTGCTTCCGGTAAACCAGAACCTTGATTACGACTATCCGATTGCCCAAACGCTGTGGCAAACACCCGTTTTAATCAGTTTTCTCCTTCTCTTGCTGATTCTGGCGGCCGCCGTCATCCTGTTTCGCAAACACCGGCTGCTCTCTTTTAGCATCTTCTGGTTCTTTCTGACCCTTGCCCCGGAATCCAGCATTTTTCCCATCAGAGACGTCATCTTTGAACACCGCCTTTACCTGCCGATGGCCGGCTATTCAATCTTTCTGCCGACCGGATTCTATTGCCTTTTCGGAGAAAAGAGGTTGAAACCGATGGTTGCCGCTCTCCTGGCGGTAGTCACCTGTTATTCGGTAATGGCTTACACCCGAAACCGGGTCTGGAGAGACGAGATAACCCTGTGGAGCGACGTGGCTGCAAAGTCGCCGAACAAGGCAAGGTCGTTCAGTAATCTGGGAACCGCATATGCCTATCGGGGCCGCTATCAGGAGGCGATTGACGCCTGCAAACAGGCGATTCGCATCAAACCCGACATCGCGGAAACTTATAATAACCTGGGGGTTGCTTATACCGGAATGGGCCGCCATCAGGAGGCGATTGACGCTTGCAAACAAGCCCTTCGTCTCAAGCCCGATTACGCGGAAGCGCATAATACCCTGGGGGCAATTTACTATAAACTGAGTCTCTACCAGGAAGCGCTTGACGCTTATAAGCAGGCGGTTCGCATCATTCCATATTACGCAAAGGCGCACTACAACCTGGGATTGATTTACGAAAAACTGGGCCGTTATCAGGAAGCTCTGGATGCTTATAAGCAGGCGGTCAGCATCAGTCCGGACTTTGCGGAGGCACACTTCGGCCTGGGATTGGCTTATCTGTTTTGTGGTGATAATGATTCTGCTTTAAACCAGTATAAGATTCTAAAAAACCTGAATAGCGGTTTTACCAACGAACTATTTAATCTAATCGTAGAAAAAGGAAAATAGAAAATTAGGGACAGTCCCCCCTGATTTCAAAAGAGAGATTGCCGCGCCCGCCCTTGGCGAGGCTCGCAACGACAATATGTTGGGGTTAAAGGTAACAGGCGGGGGCGAACAGGATTTTTACCCCGTTTCTACCTGCCATATTCCAGTAGTTTTTGGTTAATATCAGCCCGCGCTCCGGGGTGAAAGCGTTCATGAAACTGGCGAAACTCTTCGGGATTGCCGGCTTGTCAAAATTGGAGAACTTAACTTCAACGGGAACGTGTTTTCCATCCGCCTGCCAGACAAAGTCCACTTCGGCGCCGGCTTTGGTCCGCCAGAAGTTTATCCTCGCCATCTCTTTTCCAAGTTCGCTAAGACGGATAAAGACGGCGTTTTCCACGATTGCGCCGGCGTCCGACCGTTTTTCCAAACCGTTCATATTTTCCATCAGGTAATTCCGGAAACCCAGGTCAACGAAGAAAATTTTCGGAGTTTTGGAAAGTTCCTTTTGTCTGTTCCGGAAAAAAGGCCTGATTTCACGAAGCACCAGAGTTTCCGTCAGGATGTTGAGGTGTTTCTTGAGTTGCCGGTAATCCAGCCCGGAAATTTGGCTGAGGTTTTGATAGACCACAAGATTGCCGGTTTGGGTTGCCAGGTATTGAGAAAGGGTGAAGAGATTCTTATCGGTGGAAAGTTGCAGAAGGCCTTTTATGTCTTTT
>CAZBFL010000168.1:0-2766 GCA_964491175.1 uncultured bacterium | reverse complement strand
ATTCTATGATGGTTGGGACAAACTACTATCAGATTATTGCTGTGGTCAACCCCGCCGCGCGAAAGCCAGATAACATGGTGCGTCTCGGAATATGGCTGGCCATAGTTGGATTTAAAATCATAAGCGCAAATTTGACATCTGTGGCTGTAAAGTTCCTTGAGCGTAAGGGGAAGTTCCGGATTACGCCTTATTTCCTTCCTCTGGGGAACAGTGACCCATTCAACCTGGTCAGGAGAATCTTCGACTATTCTGTCGTTATTCCGCAGTAAAGCCCAAAGCTTGTACTCATCCGCAGCATCATGCGCAACAATGCTGTGTATCTTCTTTCCGATTTCTTCTACGGGGCGAGCCGCGTAGCGTAATAAATACGGAATGATTTTACTTGCATCCTCTTCAGAAATTCGGACGGGGTTTGTTTGACCGGAATAGTTATCAGAGATAGAAAGTTTTTCCAGGGAAAAAGGAATGGTCGGTACAACATCACTGCAAAAAAGTATCCAACGCCATGCCTTGCCTGCCTTCGGCCAATAGTAAGCGCTTGCTGTTCCATTATGGTCCTCTTCGTAATGATCGAATATCAGCGCAAATTCAATTCTATTGTTTTCTTTGCCAAATTTTCTAGCGTCGGCTAATACTAACTGCAAAAGAAGAACATCCCCTTTTTGCACTTCCGGATTTCTCGGAGGATTATCAAAAGCAAATTTCCTCCAGTGAATACACTCTGCTATTTGGATTTCTCTTACGTTTAACCGCCAAATATTCATGATTCGTTTCTTACCCCTTTTAAAGCCGGCTTACTCTAATTATACCCGGCCTAAGTTTTAGGGGGAAGGTCACATTCACCAAAAAGTAGAGTCGTGGAACTCAGAACTGTTAAATTTGGACTTTTCGGATTTCAAATTCCCTGACTTAAGGGAATATTTTCTCCCGAAGAGACGCCTGGCGGATATCCAGGTACATCAACTCGCCCCTGGCGCGTTTTGCGGAAACTTCAATCTGAATACGCTTGGCAAATAACGGTCCGTCTGTAACCAGGGTATGATATTCGCCCTGCTCCCCGCCGATATCAAGCCCGGTTTCGGCGCTGATTTTTCGTAATTCATCTATCACGTTGGCGTCAATCTCCCGGCCGAGCCATTCCTCCGTGAACCAGGGCTTTTTAACGCAGGAGAAGATTGCTTTAAATCCGGTTGAAAGGAGCTGCGCGAGCAATTCCTGCCGGTCCCAGCCCCACAAGGGAGTCAGAATCTCCATCCCGGAAATTTGGCTGCATTCCCTGACCCAGTTGGGCTGGCCGCCAACCTCCGCAATATCGCCGGTTATCAGGGTGCTTATCCCCTGCCTTTTCAAGGAGCCGATGGCCTGTTCGTAGGCCGGTTTGAACGGTTCCGTCAGCGTCAGTTCGTCGTGCGGAATGTTCAGGGCCTTTGCCTGGTACTGCATAAAAAGAAGCGGGTGGGCGAGGAAATCCGGTTTGGTTGGGACGAAGGTGACCAGCCGTTCTACTTTATAGCCCTGCTTTTGGGCTTGATATAAGGCCAGGCAGGAATCTTTCCCGCCGGTCCATAAGACGGCCGCATTACCTGATTGAAAATTCAATGGCTCTGCCCGGCTTTAAGAAATATCTCCTTAAACTGCTCAAGAAACAGCTTTGGGGTCCGGCCCGTACCGGTTTTCGCCCTGTGTACCTCCGGTTACGGCGAAGACCAGATTTACGATGGGACAGATTACCCACCAGCCGTTGTGGTTGGTATCGTGCATCCGGCGGACGCCCACGGCGATGCTCGGAAGCAGAACCGCCAACTGGTAGACAAGGGAAGGCACGCTGTGGCCGCTCATCCCCGCCTTGACGCCTCCGCTGACCAACTCCAGCACAAATATAATGATAAAGTTGAACAGGGCAAACATCCAGTACTCTGTCCGGCGCGCCCGTCCGCTGAAAACAGTGTATTTCTTTAACACTTCCAGATACCAATTCATATTCCCCTCCTTGACGTCTATTGGCGAAGACGGGCGGCGGCTTTGGCCAGGTCGCCTGCCCTGCCTCCGACATCGACAATACACCACCGGTGGTTCTTCTTTTCCAGGGCGAAAGGTATGGTGATTGGCTGAAGTTTTGACTGCGGCGGCGCGGATGATAACCTGGAAAAAGTCTTTTCCAGGCCCATAAAGTCAACCGGCGCCAGGACCACCTCTACCGTAGCTTTGTTTCCCTCAACATTCGCTCCGCCGATTGAATATGTTCCGAACTCGTAGAGGGAAAAGATGCCGACTACCGCCTTGCCGAAACGTTTTTCCGCAAAAAGCACGGAGATGTCCTCTATGCCGTATTTTTGGTATAATTCCGCGGTTGCTTTTTCCTGTTCTTCCGGAGTGCCGCTCTTCGCTCTCTTGATGTCCGCCTCGGCCTTTTCCCGCGCGCCCTCCTTCCAGATGAGGTCGCTCAGTTTTTTAACATTGTCAAAGAAGAAGGTCACCGCCCGGGCCGGCTCCCCCTGGGGTCCGTTCCTGACAGCCCTCAAATCAGCGGAGTACTTCCACCAGCCGAAACCGATAATTGCCAGAACAACCAGTAAAAAAACCGGCTTTTTCATAATTTACCTCATCGGCTTCCCCCAAACTTGATGGATTGGAGGGAGGCCCGCAAAGATGCCTCGTATTTCGGAAAATCTTCTTTCCGGGTGCGGAATGAGACCCGAACAACCCTGTCACTATGAAGAATATTGACGTCTATGACCGTATACTCGGCTTCGCTGACCGTTTCGA
>CAZBFL010000167.1:0-2818 GCA_964491175.1 uncultured bacterium | reverse complement strand
CCAGCCCAACCGCGCCATAACCGCTCTGGCCTCATCCTCATTTGAACAACCAACCTGAATAAAGAGTCCTTCCGGTTTAAGATTTTCCAGGACCAGAGGAACCTCTTCTGCGGCGGGATAAACGATGATTGACTTCTTCTTCGCCTGAATCTTTCGGTAGAGCGGAAACCAGCGGCTGATGCTCTCTTTCTCAAACCTGGCGCCGCGCACCCATTGAATTGCGTTCAGTTTCGGTATCTCCAGCAGAAGGTCCAGGTGCTGGAGCGACTCGACGCCATCCAGGTGGTAAATGGAATAATCAAGATGCGTTATCTCATTTAAGAGCTCTTCCAGAAAAAATTCACGGTACGTTCCGGCCGAAACAAGACAGGAAAAATCGTTTTGGACCGGATACGATTTCCCGGACGCCCAGAGGCCCATCCAGGAGCAGCCCGTGCCGTCCTGGGCTTTGTTCACGATTTGATAATAGTCATCATACACTTTTTGCCAGGCACGATAGAGCAGCTTCATCGCCTCTTTGACCCCTTCCGGAGATTCAATCAAATCCAGGGCGGCTTTATCCGGGCCGCCCCGCAAGACCGCCAAACTGTCAAAACCGCCGTGCAGGTCGGTAGGCGCCACCAGGAACTTTCCCCTCCCCCGCTCAACGGCCCGGCGGGTTAATTCCAGATTTTTCCGGTAAACAGGGTTTGAATCCTTGATTTCCAGGCAGGACAGATTTTTATAATCTTTGAGGATGTTTTGCGACCAGTCTATCCAGGAAGTGCTGTTGGAGTCGTCGGAAAAGTTCAGTTCGGTTCCCAGGAAAACCGAAAAAACGTCCGGGCCGAAGTTAGGGTAGAAAAACGGAGCGGCCAGGCCGCCGAAAAAGGTATTGCGGCAGTAATCTTCAAAATAATCAAGGATGCGCTCCGGCTCCTCCTGAAATACCTTCTTCGGATTAGACCAGTTTCCGGCAAGTTCCGGATGAACCTGAACTTTCCTGGGCGCGGTTACGGAGAGGGCCACCCGGTCCAGAACTTCGCAGTTCCAGAACGCTTGAAAATAGGGCTTTAGTTCTTCGAAATTTGGCTTGTATTCCATTATTGCTTTCCTTTTTTACCGGTGATGCGGCTGGTTAACTCTCCCCTGGCCAGCCGGGTAACGATTGTCTGGTCTAAAGCAACGCTCTCCGCATCTTTGACCACCTTTCCTTCCGGGCCGGTGAACGTGATGCTGTACCCCCGCTCCAGAACCGCCAGGGGCGAGAGCCCGGAAAGATGGCGGCCCAGGGATTCCCACGTCTTGCGAAATTTATCCAGCAGGTAATTTTCAGACCTGATAATCCGTTCGGAGAGTTCGTCTATCCGCTGGCCAAGCGTCAAAAGCAGGTCGGCGGGCCGCTGAAATCCGTAACGGCCCCTGATTGTTTCCAGGCGCCGGCTTCCTTCCTGCAGTTGACTTCTAACCAGATGCGTCATCCGCTGAAAGTAGGTTGCCACCCTGGCAGAGGTCTCCTCCCGGTGCAGGGAGATGATTTCCGCAGCGGCAGACGGGGTCGGCGCGCGCAGGTCCGCGACAAAATCGCTGATGGTATAATCGACCTCGTGGCCGATTGCAGAGATTATCGGAATGGCTGAACCGGCAATGGCCCGGGCAACCGCTTCTTCGTTGAAAGCCCAGAGGTCTTCCAAACTTCCGCCGCCCCGGGCCAGAATTATAGCGTCAAAACCAGCCAGACGGTTAAGTTCCCGGATGCCTTTGACTATGTCGACAGCCGCCTCCTTACCCTGAACCAGAGCCGGATAGATAACAACCCTGATGGAAGGGTTCCGGCGCCGGAGAACTTTCAGGATATCCCTGACGGCTGCGCCGGTAGGCGAAGTTATCACGGCCAGGCGCCGGATAAGGTAAGGAACGGGTTTTTTGCGCTCCGGCGCAAAAAGACCTTCGGCCGACAACCTTTTTTTTAACTCTTCAAAGGCGGCCTGGAGGGCGCCCAGTCCGCGCGGTTCAATCTTCTGCCCGATAACCTGGTATTCGCTCCGGCTCTGATAGGCGGAGACCCGGCCGGCCAGGACAACTTTCACGCCGTCTTCCAGTTTAAACCTCAACCCCCCCGCTACATTACGGAAGAGCACAACCCGAATCTGGCTTTCGGCATCCTTGAGATTGAAATAAACGTGTCCGGAAACCGGCTGCCGCAGCGAGGAGATTTCGCCTTCAACCCAGATGTAAGGAAAACCGGATTCCAGAAGGTACTTAATCTCGCCACTCAGTTCCGTAACCGTGTAAATTTTTTCCATTTTTAATTTCCTCTCACCTTTATCCTCTCCCCGGTGGGGAAAGGTATAGTGAGGGGGTGTTCCGCGTTTCAGGTGGTGCGGCCGATGGGGTCAACGTGAACAGTAACGCGGGAAACACCGGGCACCTGCTGTTTCAAATTATGTTCCACCTCATCGGCAATCTGGTGGCCTTTCTGGACGCTTAAGCTTCCGTCCACCAGAATGTGCATCTCCACCAGGATATCCGGACCCAGCCGGCGGGCGGCCAGGTCGTGCGCGCGGCGTACGCCCTCAACGGAAAATACCGCCGCCTGAATCTGCTTCAGCGTAGATTCATCCACCGAACTCTCGACCAATTCTGCGAAAATACCCTGACCGATATCCAGGCCGATGCGCAGGATAAAGATAGAAGTAATGGCTGCGGCCAGCGGGTCCATAAAAGGAAAACCGAGCCGGGCGCCCAGGATACCCAAAAAAGTCGGTATGGAGGAAAAAGCGTCTGAGCGATGATGCCAGGCGCTGGCAATCAGGGCCGGACTGTTAATACGGCTGTC
>CAZBFL010000166.1:0-2829 GCA_964491175.1 uncultured bacterium | reverse complement strand
TTATAAAATCTCTTATCGGTTCTCCCGGTTTCTGAACTTTCGGGTGGATGCCGGAGGTGCCGGGCGTCAAGTCCTCAAGTTCAATAAAAGGCAGGAACGGCTTGACCGAACGATAAAACAGCTCCTTGTTTGTTTCGTCTACGTTGTAATCAATCCGGTCTACGTAATAGTCGTAAGGCCCGAGTTTCATCATTCCCTGGAGGTCGGGCACGGTGTGGATTCCGACAAAACCCGGCCCGGGAGGGGTGGGATAGATAAGCTTTTGCGCAAGTTGATGCTTGCCCCGGCCGATGTCGAAGTATTCTCCTTTGCAAAGGCGGATGCGGTAGCCCGCTTCCCGGATATCGATACCGGCCAGCGCCGCGATATTGCCTGATTCCAGGCCGGCGCTGTTGATTAGAATCCGGGTGGAGAAGAACGATGTTTCGTTGCCGCTGTCCTTAACCCCGACCCGGTAACCGCCCGGGATTTTTTCGATTGACTTCACTTCGCAACCATAGATAATGCTTGCACCGGAATCCTTCGCTTTTCTTTCCCAGAACTTCATCAGGCGGTGCGAATCGATAATTCCCGAAGATGGGGCGAAGATGGCGGCGCAGGCGGCAACATGAGGTTCCAGTTCCCGGACTTCTTTTTGGGATATTATTCTGAGGTTTTCCGCCCCGTTTCTTTCCCCTTTTTCCAGGAGTTTCGGCAGGTCCTCCGCCTGCTGTTTTGTAACGGCCACGATCAGTTTCCCGGTCTGTTTATGGGGAATGTTGTTATCTTTGCAAATCCGGTAGAGCAGGGCGTTTCCCTCCACGCAGAACCGCGCTTTCAGAAAACCTTCCGGATAATAGATGCCGGCGTGTATGACCTCGCTGTTCCGGCTGCTGGTCTCCTGCCCGAAACTGTCGTGTTTTTCCAGCAGGATAACGTCCCGGCCCTTCCCGGATACTTCCGAGGCGATGGACAGGCCGACAACGCCGGCCCCGATGATGGCAATGTCCGTCATTTCCATTTTACAATGCCAAGCAAGATTGGCAACTACCAACAGCGGGATGAATCCGGCCGCTACAAAAACGAGACAGGTTCTATCGCGTTTAAAAAGTTCAGGTGACCCAGAATCCGGGGATATGGGAGATGTCGTTTTTTACAAACCCGCCGGCGTGAACAATATACCCCTTTTCAATTTTGTATTTTTTATTGAAACTTTTTATTCCCCTATGGGGACGGGCACGCATTTTAACCTCAATGGGAATCAATTTCTCGCCGCTTTTGTACACAAAATCCACCTCGGTTTTATCCTTTGTGCGCCAATAAAAGAGCCGCTCCATTTCTGTTTTCTTTTTGGTAAGACCGGCAAATACCGCATTTTCAAGGAGAGCGCCGTAATCGGTTCGGGAAACGGAAACGCTCAAGTCGCCGACCAGATAATTGCGCAGACCGTTGTCAAACCAATAGATTTTGCCGGCTTTACGCACCTCAACCCGCAGGTTTTGGGAATAAGGAGGCAGGGTTGATATCAGAAAGGAATGTTCAAGAATTACAAGATAATTTGAAATGGTCGGCCTGGATATTCCCACCGTTTCGGCCAGTTCAGAGACATTGACCAGGGAACCGATTTGGCTGGCTAAAATTCTGGTAAGGTTATTGAATTTGGCGATATCGGCGATACGGAAGAGGCTTCTTATGTCCTTATATATATACGAGCCGACAATTTCTCCGAGAAGCCGTTCCTTCTTTTCAACGCTGTTTTCCAACGCTACCCTTGGGTAACCCCCAAAAATCAAAAATTCATTAAAATACCGCAGATATTCTTCCTGAAAGAAGCGGGTAACGTCGTTTTTTTGTTCAAAGGGCTGTTTGGGCAGGTTATCGGCCAGTTTTTTCTTTTCTTTAAAGATAAGAAATTCGCGGAAATTAAGCGGATGAAGGGTAAAGAGCAATTTTCTGCCCACCAGCGAGTCGTGAAATTTTGCCTTTATTCCCAGAGCCGATGAGCCGGTGCATATAATTTTTAACTTATCCGCATAATGGTCAACGATAAGTTTTACAAACCGTGAGGGATTTTCCATGTAATGAATTTCATCCAGAAAAACAAAACTCCTTACTTTCGGGTCGGCTCCAAGGGCAGACAAGTATTTAAGGAGATCTTCAGGACCGCTCTCTACTATTTCCAGATTTTTAGGTTCTTCCAAATCAAGGTAAAATCTTCTTTCGGGGGAGGGGATTTTTCCCATGAGCATCTTCAAAAGCGTTGTTTTTCCCGTTTGTCTTGACCCCAAAATGATGATGGCCTCTCGGTCATCAAGATAATCGGTTATTTTCGGTTCTATCTCGCGGTTGTATAACATTTTCCTCTATTTTGTTATTATCAGTATACAAAAAACTCGGTTATTTGTCAAGTCTGCAAATGGGGAGATTGCCGCGCTCTGAATTCAGGACAGGCGGGACGCCTGTCCTGCCAAACGGGCTCGCAATGACATTAGGTCAGCAGCCATTTCCACAAGGGTAATATGTGCACCTTCAAGTTGCCGACCTTTTCTTCACCCTCAACGTTATCGGTTAGTACGGTTGCCCGGTTCACGTTTAATTCTTTTTCCGCAGCAATCAGACCGCTCATTTCTCTGTCTTTGGTCGTCTTATTCTCCAAATCAAAGCAGACTTGAAATGCCCCGGTAATTCCGGTCCCCTTTTTGGTCAAAAAATCAACTTCTTTCCCGTTGTTTGATTTCCAGTAATATACTTCTTTATTTCTTCTTTTAAGTTCCAGGAATACCAGATTTTCGTAGATCCGGCCGATATTCTCCGAAAAGTGAAAACCGATGGAATTGGAGAACCCGGTGT